>DPRC01000109.1:0-21430 GCA_003537695.1 Polaribacter sp. | reverse complement strand
GTATTGTAATTGGTAGCATTCGAAGGAAATTATGGAAGTAGTAATCGATAGTATTACCCGTATTTTTGGGCGTTAAAGTTTTCTAAAAGCTTCTATGATACTTATTTTTTATCGTATTTTTGCCGCGTATGAAAGAGGAAGCTAAAAAACCAGATTTAGTCGTTTTTAACGAAGAGACACAGCGCTACGATGCCGCTTTAAAACCTTACGGGACCTCTGCGAGTTCTCCTGTAATTAAGCCAACAAATACAGCTACCTGGACAGGCGACGGCGTAAGGCGCGTGAATAAAATATTGAAAGGTAAGTTTGACGAGGTAAAGAAAGAGTATGAAATGCTGATGGAGAAATTTCAGTACAATGACATGCTGTACAATGCTAAGTTTGGGTTCGAACCAATTATAGGTGAAACCTACCACTTGTATCTAAATAAAAAAGAAGAATTATTTTTATCAATTATCGAGCCCAACCAATGGGACTTAGAACATAAAGGTTCTTTTAGATTGAATTCTGATAAAATGTGGGAAAAAGTTGAGGAGCTTACAAATCAAGAAGAGTAAATGGGAATAATACAAGTAAACAATATCAAACTGTATGCATTTCACGGATGTTTAGACGAAGAGGCTAAAATAGGTAGTGAATATCGAGTGGATGTAGAAGTAAAAGCAGATTTAAGAAAATCAGCAAAAACAGATGACTTGGCAGATACTGTAGATTATGTGCATTTAAATCACATCGTTAAAGAAGAAATGGCGATTCGTTCTAAATTGTTAGAAGAGGTTGCCCAGCGCATATTAAATCGATTTTTTAAGGAACTAAGAAAAGTGAAAAAAGCAAAAGTTTCGGTTTCAAAAATAAATCCTCCAATTGGTGGAAATGTAGCAGAAGTTGTTATAATTCTTACAAAAAAGCGATAAGCGTAAAAAACACTTGTAATACTTGTAAATTTGTCTAAATTTGCAATCTTTAAAGAGCTTTCTATTTTGATCGTTCTTTATTTAAAATACAAAAGGTGTCTTGGCCGAGTGGCTAGGCAATGGTTTGCAAAACCATGTACAGCGGTTCGAATCCGCTAGACACCTCCAAGAAAACCTCAATCGAAAGATTGAGGTTTTTTTATTTTTATTTTAGATTTTTGAAATTTGGCAGCACAATTTAAGATCAAGTAAACAAGTTTCAATTCACACCTGTTTTCAGGACAGAATGTTTAGACTTTAATTAACAAAAAAGCGCTGTTTTTTCTGCATATTTGTGTTGATGAAAATATATCCTATAGAAACTGGTAATTTTAAATTAGACGGAGGCGCAATGTTTGGTGTGGTACCGAAGACCATTTGGCAAAAAACAAATCCTGCAGACGCTAATAATTTAATAGACATGAGTATGCGATGCATGCTTATTGAGGATGGAGACCGTCTACTTTTAATAGATACGGGTTTGGGTGCCAAACAATCAGAAAAGTTTTTTGGTTATTACCATTTATTCGGAAATTTCTCTTTAGACAATTCACTTGCGAAATTAGGGTTCCATAGAGATGCTATTACAGATGTTTTCTTAACGCATCTTCATTTTGATCATTGTGGAGGTGCAATTGAATGGAATGCAGAAAAAACAATGTTACAACCGGCTTTTAAAAATGCAAAATTTTGGTCTAATGAAGACCATTGGAAATGGGCAACAGTTCCAAACCCTAGAGAAAAAGCATCCTTTTTAAAAGAGAATATCAACCCTATAAAAGAAAGTGGGCAATTAAACTTTATTCAAAAAAAGACCACGAACCAAGTTGGTTTTGAGGTATTATTTATGGACGGACACACAGAAAAGCAGATGTTGCCAAAGTTAAGCTATCAAGGAAAAACACTTGTTTTTATGGCAGATTTACTGCCAACAGTGGGGCATATTCCCTTACCATATGTTATGGGCTACGATACAAGGCCGCTTTTAACAATACAAGAAAAAGCATCCTTTTTAGAGGAAGCAGCAGATAATAATTATTACCTATTTTTAGAACACGATGCCTACAATGAAATTTGTACCGTGCAGCATACGGAGAAGGGTATTCGATTAAAAGATACGCATAGATTTACAGATATATTTAATTAATAAAATGGAGATGAGCGGATTTAAAATAATGGTTTATTCAGCATTGGTTGGTATTCTTTTAACAAGTTGCAGTGCGGTAATAAATACGATTCCAGTCCCTAATGGGGTAAATAATACCCTAAATATTCCTGCCAAAAAAGAAAAATTAACGGAGACTGAATTGCAGGTTTGGAGTCATATGGATTTGCAAACAGATTCTATTCCTGGTATGAGTATTTTAAAAGCATATCAATTTCTAGAAGGAAAAAAAGGGGTTTCAGTGATTGTAGCAATTGCAGACTCCGGAATAGATGTGGAACATGAAGACTTAACAGGGGTTATTTGGGTAAATCCATTGGAAATAGCGGGAAATAACAAGGATGACGATAAAAATGGATATGTAGATGATGTGCACGGTTGGAATTTCTTAGGAAATAAAGCAGGCGTTATGGTGAGGGCTGATCAGTTAGAGTTAACACGAATTGTAAAGCAGGGAATGGATCAATTTGGAAGTACAAAAGCTTCAGAAATTTCTGATCTGGATAAAGCAGCATTTGAGACGTATGTAAAGTTAAAAGAAAAACACAGCAAATCACTCAATGCACATACACTAAAAATAGAAGATTTAGAAAACACCTCTAAAAGAATTGCTCAAATTTTGCAAAACTTTAAAGAGGTAAAAGCGTCCCTTGGGAAAGTTGAGCTGACAGTAGAGAATTTAAAAAGTGCACGACCTGAAAGCGTTTTGTTAGCCATGAAGATAGCAGATGTTGTCAATATGTTAACCAACGGTTTGAGCGAAGTGGAAGTGCTGGATTATAAAAAGCAAATAATAAAAGAGAAGACTGCAAATGAAGCTTCTAAAGCGTATGATTTGGATTTTAATGCACGTGCATCTTTAGGAGATAGTTTATACAATATTGCAGATGCCTTTTATGGAAATAATAATGTAATAGGTGCGAAGGACTTCGAAAGTCATGGAACACATGTTGCTGGAATTGTTGCTGCTTCTAGAGACAATGGCAAAGGGGTAAACGGTGTTGCAAATCATGTAAAAATTATGGCAGTCAGGGTCGTTCCTGATGGAGATGAACATGACAAGGATGTTGCCTTAGGCATTCGATATGCCGTCGATAACGGTGCAAAAGTGATCAACACGAGTTTTGGGAAAGCATATTCACCAAATAAGAAATGGGTGTATGACGCAATCATCTATGCAGCAAAAAAAGAGGTACTAATTGTAAATGCAGCAGGGAATGACGGGAAAGATATTGATGTAGAAGAAACATTTCCAAATGATTCTAGCGATTTAATACATGAAATTGCTGACAATGTTTTGACTGTTGGAGCGATGAGCCTGCATTATGATGAGCAATTGCCCGCAACTTTTTCTAATTATGGGAAAATAAACGTAGATGTATTTGCGCCAGGTGTGGGTATTTATGCGTCCTATCCTAACGATGCGTATGAGTCTATTAGTGGTACTTCAATGGCGGCGCCTTCAGTTTCGGGAGTAGCCGCCTTAGTTCGTTCATACTATCCGATGCTATCGGCAAGCCAAGTAAAGCATATTCTGATGAATTCCGGAATGAAAATTAATTTTGACGTCATTAAACCCGGGACCGAGGCCGAAAGAGTTCCCTTTTCAGAATTGTCGGTTTCAGGAAGGGTTGTAAATGCCTACAATGCTTTGAAAATGGCAGACAGAATCGTAAACGGAAAAAAATAACACATAAAACCCTATTGGGTTCTCATTAAATTAAAATCAATAAATACCATGAAAAAATTCCTATTTTTAGTCTTTACAGTTGGATTGATAGCCTCTTGTGTTCAAATAAAAAAAGCTAGCTATCAGCAAACAAAAGAGTCTAAGGTCACTACATACTGGCAGCAGCATATTTCATATGCAATGGATATCGATGTGGCTGCGGAAAAGCATCAATATAGCGGGAAACAACAAGCAGTATACACAAATAATTCACCAGATGAATTAACAAAAGTATACTACCATTTGTATTTTAATGCATTTCAACCAGGTTCTCAAATGGATGTAAGGTCCTTAAATATTGTAGATCCAGATAGAAGAGTTCGTGATAGAATTAGTAAGTTAAATACAGACGAAATAGGCTATATAAAAGTAAATTCATTAAAACAAAACGGGGCTGAAGTTTTGTACGAAACTGTGGGAACTATTTTAGAAGTTACTTTAAATACTCCTATTAAAACAGGCGAAAGTGTGACTTTTGATATGCTTTTTGATGCACAAATTCCATTGCAAATTCGAAGATCAGGAAGAGATAATAAGGAAGGTATTGCTTTGTCGATGGCGCAATGGTATCCAAAAATGGCGGAATATGACTTTGAAGGTTGGCATACGCCCCCATATATAGCAAGAGAATTTCAAGGAGTTTGGGGTGATTTTGATGTAAAAATTTCAATTGATAAAGCGTATGTTCTTGGGGGAACTGGATACTTACAAAACCCACAAGAAATAGGTCATGGGTACCAAGATGCTTCAAAAGCTTTAAATGTTCCGAATACGGCAAAATTAACCTGGCATTTTAAAGCACCCAATGTGCACGACTTTGTCTGGGCGGCAGATACTAATTACCAGCATGATGTTTTAAAAACGGAAACCGGTATTGATTTACACTTCTTATATAAGAAAGATTTAGCAGCAAACTTTTTACAGAATTGGAAAGATTTACAAGCTAAAACAGCAACCCTAATGACCTATTATAGTAAGCATATCGGTGCATACCCGTATAAGCAATACTCTGTAATTCAGGGAGGAGACGGCGGAATGGAATATGCAATGGCTACTTTAATTACGGGAGAACGAAAGTTTGGGAGTCTTTTTGGTGTAACAGCTCATGAAATGGCACATACCTGGTTTCAGTTTTTGTTAGCTTCTAACGAAAGTAAGCACCCATGGATGGATGAAGGATTTACATCTTATATTTCGAACAAAGCAGAAAATTTAATTTTGGAAGAAGGAAGAGAAAATCCACATGCAGGTTCTTATAGGGGGTATAATTATGTAGTAAAGAATAATATGGAAGAGTCGCTTTCTACACATGCAGATCGATACGAAACGAACACAGCATATAGTATTGCCAGTTATTCGAAAGGAAATATCTTCTTGTCACAATTAGAATATGTTATTGGAGCAGACAATGTTGCAAAGGGGCTTAAAAAGTATTTTATAGATTTTAGTTTTAAGCATCCAACACCAAATGATATCAAACGTTCCATGGAAAAAGTATCGGGAATTCACTTGGATTGGTATTTGAATGAGTGGACACAAACAATACATACAATAGATTATGGAATTAAGTCTGTTGCGGGTAGAGAAATAACGATTGAAAGGATTGGGCAAATGCCAATGCCTATAGACTTGGAGGTTACGTATACAGATGGTGCTGTAGAAAATTTTAATATTCCTTTGCGCATGATGAGAGGCAGCAAGCCAACAGCGGCTACTGTTCTTGAAGACTGGGGCTGGGCATATCCTACCTATTCTTTTAAGACCTCTAAATTAGTGCAGTCTGTAACGATAGATAAAAGCAAGTTGATGGCAGATATTGATAGTGAAAATAATATTTTTGAGGTGAAATAAACTTTTTTTTACTGCTAAAAAGAACCACGGATTATTTATTTGTGGTTTTTTTATGGAGTGTATTTACTGAATAAGTTCCTCTATTCTCTCGTTTGGAATAAAGCCCTTGAGCATCAAGAAAACACCGCAAATAATTAAGAGGATACCCATGATCTTTTTTATTCTAAAAATTACGGGAGCTGTCAACTTGTTTTTAAGTTGTTTGGCTAGAAAAATTTTCCCAAGATCTGTGATAAAATAGCCTAATAAAATTACGCCAAAATACCAAAATATAGCACTTTGGTTCATTTTTAAAGTGGGAGCAACTACCAGCACAGTTCCAAGCCAAAAAGCCAAGACGCCAACATTTATACAGTTTAAAAAGAATCCTTTTAAAAAGAGTTTTAAGTAATTATTTTTTATCGGAACCTCTATGATTTTTGCGGAAGCTAGGGCCTCTTTTTTGTTTTCTTTTTCTAGATAGGTAATGAGACCATAAATGATTAAAACCAACCCTCCTATGAAAAATAATCGAGGATCATCTTTGATTTTTTCTAATAAAGAACGACTTCCATAATAGGCAATTAAAATAAAAGATAAATCTCCTAAAATTACACCCAAGTCAAATACAATTGCTGCTCGTGCTCCTTTTAGAATACTGGTTTGTATCAGCATAAAAAAAACAGGCCCGATCATGAAAGCCATGAAAAAGCCAATTAAAAAAGCATTTTTAAAATCGTAAATATCCATGTTAGCAAAAATACGGAAATTTATACATCATCAAAATCAATCGTAATTTTAGAAGTTGTTGGATGGGCTTGACAAGTTAAAATAAGACCCTCTTCAATTTCACCATCTGTTAAAATAGAATTTTTTACCATGACGGCTTTTCCTTCTATAACTTTCGCCAAACAAGAGCTACAAACCCCACCTTGACAAGAGTACGGAGCATCAATGTTGTTGCGCAAGTTTGCTGCTAAAAGATCGTCTGTTTGCTCCATGGTAAACGTATGGGTTTCATCGTCTAGCAGCACCGTTACTTCCGTAGTTCCTTCTTTTACTTGTGCTACCTTGTCTTCATCAACAGTCGCAGTAAATAATTCAAAATGAATATTTTCTTTTGGAATTTTATTATTTTCCAGAGCTTTAGAAACATTTTTAATCATTTCTTCTGGTCCGCACAAAAAGGCCGCATCAAAAGAGGTTTCCTTGTACATGTTTTTTACGAAATAGTTGGTTACGTTGCCGTCAATTCTTCCGCGTAAACTGTTTATTACTTCTGCTCTACTGTAGATATAGTGCAGCTTAAAACGGTCAGAGTAGGTTTCTTTTAAGTTGTTTAATTCTTCAAAAAAGATAGTATCTGAAATCGACTTATTACCATATATCAGCGTAAATGTAGCCGTGGTATCTGTGTTTAAAGTAGATTTTAACATCGATAAAATTGGTGTAATTCCAGAGCCAGCAGCAAAACCTAGATAATTTTTATGTGCTTCAGGCCTTAATAAAAAACGCCCTTCAGGAGGCGCAATTTCGATGGTGTCCCCTACTTTTAAATCGGAAACTACGTAACTAGAGAAAACTCCTTTTTCTACTTTTTTAATCGCGACTCTAAGTTCACCACTTTCCGGGGTGGAACAAATGGAATATGCTCTTCGAGTTACTTCATTGTTTATTTCTTGCTGTAACGTAATATATTGCCCCGAAATGAAGTTAAAAGTTGCCTTTAAACTTTCAGGAATCTTAAATACCACAGAAACCGCATCTGCGGCTTCTTGCTTTATTTCTTGTATATGTACCTCGTGAAATTCTGCCATAAATGTAATTAAACTAAATTATTTTCAATCAAATATTCAGCTATTTGAATGGTGTTTGTGGCAGCACCTTTTCTGAGGTTGTCTGCAACAATCCACAAATTTAAGGTATTTTCTTGAGATTCATCCCTTCTAATTCTTCCAACAAAGACTTCGTCTTTGTGCTGCGCAGTAATAGGCATTGGGTAGAGGTTATTTGCAAGATCATCTTGGACAATAATTCCTGGAGTATTGGCTAAAATCTGACGCACTTCGGAGAGGTCAAAATCATTTTTAAACTGCACATTAACAGCCTCAGAATGCCCGCCAGCAGTAGGAATTCTTACTGCAGTTGCAGTTACAGAAAAAGAAGTATCACCTAAAATTTTCTTTGGTTCTTTTACCAACTTCATTTCCTCTTTGGTATATCCATTTTCTAAGAAAACATCACAATGAGGTATTGCGTTTCTACCAATTTTATGTGGATATGCCATTTCTCCTTCAATACCAGCTTCTTCATTGTCTAATTGTTGCACTGCTTTTATTCCTGAACCTGAGACAGATTGGTAGGTAGAAATAACGACTCGCTTCATTTTGTATTTTAAATGTAGCGGCGCTAAAGCGGCTACTAACTGAATTGTAGAGCAGTTAGGATTTGCTATAATTTTATCTTCCTTGGTTAAAACATTGCCATTAATCTCGGGAACTACCAACTTTTTTGTGGGATCCATTCTCCAAGCAGAAGAATTATCAATTACAGTAGTGCCAACCTTCGCAAATTTTGGTGCCCATTCTAAAGAAGTATCACCACCAGCAGAAAACAACGCGATGTCTGGTTTCATTTTTAAGGCATCTTCTAGAGCCACTATTATATGGTCTTTTCCTTTATAGGATACTTTTTTTCCAGCAGACCTAGCAGAAGCAACTGGGATGAGCTCCGTTATCGGTAAATTACGCTCTTCTAAAATTTTTAACATGACCGTTCCAACCATTCCAGTTGCCCCAACTACAGCTATTTTCATTTATTTATTTTTATAGATTACAAAGATGCTAAAAAAAAGAAAGAAGTCTTTTGCATAAAGAGGTCTAAATCGCTGAAAGTTTAAAATTTGTATAAATAAAATTCTAGTGTTTAAAATTAAACGGGATTACATCATTTTTAGGCGCTCTTACAAGAATTGTTTTTTAATTATTTGATTACCTTTGAAAAATTTTAAGTTTAACCTAAAACGTATAGCATGCAACTGTACAATAAGTTAAGTGCCATTGAGCGCGCTGCTTTAATAGATGAAGCCGGTAAAGACCGTATTACAGTATCCTTCTATCAGTACTTTAAGATAGAAACTCCACAATTATTTAGAGATAAATTATTTTTAGAGTGGAATGCTTTAGATATTTTAGGAAGAATTTATGTTTCTTTTGAAGGAATAAATGCACAGTTATCAGTGCCCTCCGAAAACTTATATAGTTTAAAAAATCAGTTAGATAATATCCCTTTTTTGAGAGACATCCGCTTGAATGTTGCTTTAGCACACGACAACAAATCGTTCTTAAAGCTAAAAATTAAAGTGAAAAATAAAATTGTTGCAGATGGTTTAAAGGATGAAACTTTCGATGTTACCAATAGAGGAGTGCATTTAAATGCTGAGGAGTTTAATACGATGTTGGCAGACCCTGATACCGTTTGTGTAGACATGAGGAACCATTATGAAAGTGAAATTGGTCATTTTGAAGGAGCAGTGACTCCTGACGTTGATACCTTTAGAGCTTCTCTAGATGTTATTGAGGAGGATTTGAAAGAGAACAAAGAGGATAAGAATTTATTGATGTACTGCACGGGTGGGATTCGTTGTGAAAAAGCATCTGCATACTACAAGCACAAAGGGTTCAAAAATGTTTTTCAATTAGAAGGAGGTATTATTGAATATACCCGACAGGTGAAAGCGGAAGGAATCGAAAATAAATTTATTGGAAAAAACTTTGTATTTGACCACAGGAGAGCAGAGAAAATCACAGAGGATGTAGTTGCTAGCTGTCATCAATGTGGAGCACCCTCTGATACGCACACAAATTGTGCAAATGACGGTTGTCACTTGTTATTTATTCAATGCGATGCATGCTCTGAGACGATGGAGAACACCTGTTCTGTGAAGTGTCAAGACGTAATTCAATTGTCTTCTGAAGCGCAAAAAGAATTGCGAAGAGGAAAAGGAAATAGTAATAAAATCTTCAAAAAAGGAAGAAGTGAAGTTTTGAAATTCAAGAAATAACCACGAATGATTTAAAAATTAGAAACCTCAATTTGAGGTTTTTTTTGTCAAAAAAATCCCTTTCACTTCTCAGTCAGATTTCATATCTTAGCTGATTAGACTTTGTGAAATTGCTTTTTTATAGCAACTTGATAATCAAATTATGAACTCAAAATAGTGGTTGATTTTTAAAAGTTAATTTTTAGCAGCAATGCACTAATAATTAACAACACCCAACCAACTATAATAAAATATAAATCACATGGCATGTGGAAGTTGTGGTACAACAGAAAATGGCGTACCAAAAGGTTGTAAAAGTAACGGGAATTGTGGGTCAGGAACCTGTGGTAGTGGTAGTAATAAATTAGCCGTTTTTGACTGGTTGTCAAATATGACATTGCCAAGTGGGCAAGAGCGTTTCAATATTTTTGAAGTGCGTTTTAAAAATGGTAGAAAACATTTTTACAAAAACCCAGAAAACTTAACGATTACAATGGGAGATATTGTTGCGGTAGAAGGGTCTCCAGGACATGATATCGGTACCGTTTCTTTGGCAGGAGAATTGGTGAGAGTGCAAATGAAAAAACGCAAAATCACCGAAGATCATGAAGATGTAAAAAAGATTTACAGAAAAGCATCACAAAGAGATATCGATATTTGGCAGCAATCTAGAGCTAAAGAAGAAGAAACTCAAAAGAGAGGAAGAGAGATATTGGGCCGTTTAGGTTTGCAGATGAAACTATCGGATGTCGAGTACCAAGGGGACGGTAACAAGGCAATTTTTTATTATACGGCAGAAACAAGAGTAGATTTTAGACAATTAATTAGAGATTTAGCAAGTGCATTTTCTATTCGTATAGAAATGAAACAGGTTGGTGCAAGGCAAGAGGCTGCTCGATTAGGTGGCATCGGTTCTTGTGGTAGAGAATTGTGCTGTTCTACTTGGTTGACAGATTTCAGGAAAGTATCAACATCTGCTGCACGATATCAACAGTTGTCGTTAAACCCTTTGAAACTGGCTGGGCAATGTGGAAAGTTAAAGTGCTGTTTGAATTTTGAATTAGACACCTATTTAGATGCTTTAAAAACGTTTCCAAAGCAAGATTTAGTGTTGAAAACAGAAAAAGGAGAAGCTGTTTTTATAAAGATGGATATCTTTAAAAATCACCTTTGGTATACTTATAAAGAAGAGCGTTTCAAGTGGTTCCGTTTAACATTATCCCAGGTTTTAGAAATTATTGACCTCAACAAGAATAATGAAAAATCGCCAACGTTAGAGGAGTACGAATCGGATATTGAAGTGCCAATAAAAGTGGATTTTGAAGATGCTGTTGGGCAAGATAGCCTAACGCGTTTTGATGCACCTAAAACAAATAAACGAAGAAGAAATAAAAATAATAACAAGAAAAAACCGGCAAACGCTATGGCTTCTGGGGCACAACAAAAACCAAATCCCAGAAATAAACCACAGGCTGGCCAGCAAAATAGACCGCAGCAGAACAGGACAAAACCAAGACCAAAATCAAATACGGATGCCAGTGCAAGTAAGGCAACAGGTGAAGGGAAGAGACCAAACAAACCAAAAAAGAACAACAATAGAAATCGGAATAACAACACTCCAAAAAATGGAAGCGATTCAGAAAAATAAATGGTTCGTCTTTTTTTTACTTTTGAGTTTGATGATTTCTTGCGGAGATCATTCAGAATTTAATCAATACAAAACATTAGAAAATAGCTCTTGGAAATTTGAAGAGCGCATTATCTTTAATTTTGAGGTAAAGGATACGATAGTCCCTAAAAACTTATTTATTCATATTAGAAATAATAAAGCATATGAGTTTAGTAACTTGTATTTGATTACAGCACTAAAACTTTCGAATAATATGGTGGTCATAGATACTTTACAATACGAGATGACAACTGCTTCAGGAAAATTTTTAGGCGAGGGTTTTTCAGAAGTAAAAGAAAATAAATTATTTTATAAGGAACGTAAAGTTTTTCCGCGCTCAGGAGCATATTCGCTAGAGATAAGACATGCTATGAGAAGAAATGGCGCCGTGAATGGCGTAGAGTTTTTAAAAGGTATTCAAGATGTTGGTTTCAGTATTGAGAAAATAAATAAATAATGGCAAAGAAAAAAAAACCAAGTTTTAAGAATTATTTAAAATGGTTCTGGGGAATTATCTTAGGCGGTTTTACGATTGTCTTAGTATTGTTTTTATACACTGCTTGGGATCCTTTTGACACTCTGCCTTCTTTTGAAGAATTAGAAAATCCACAAACAAACTTAGCAACAGAGGTTATTTCTATAGACGGAAAAACGATTGGAAAATATGCTACAGAAAATAGAACAGCCATCCATTTTAAGGAGTTGCCAGTTAATTTAGTGAACGCACTAGTTGCAACTGAAGACGAACGCTTTTACGAACATTCAGGCATCGATTTTAAAGGAACTGCAAGAGCTATTTTAAAGCCAGGAAGTGGTGGTGCAAGCACAATAACACAGCAATTAGCTAAGATGTTGTTTACAGGAAGAGCTTCAAAAAACATTCTTAAAAGAGTACTTCAAAAAGCAAAAGAATGGGTGGTTGCAATTAAACTAGAGCGGCAATATACCAAGAATGAGATTATTGCTATGTATTTGAATAAATATGATTTTTTAAATCAAGCAGTAGGAATTCGTTCTGCAGCAAGAATTTACTTTGGAAAGGAACCGAAAGAATTAGAAGTAAATCAATCTGCAATGCTAGTTGGGATGCTAAAAAACTCTTCTTATTTTAATCCTTTGAGAAGAGCGGCAAAAGTAAAACAACGTAGAAATGTAGTATTAAAGCAGATGACACGGAGTGCTTTTATGACGGAGGTTGAAAAAGATTCATTGCAAAAATTAGCACTGGGTTTAGACATTCACAAGGAAAGTCATAAAGATGGTTCCGCTACTTATTTCAGAGGGCACCTGCAAAAATTGATGCGTACTTGGGTTCAAGAACACCCAAAGCCCAATGGAGAACAGTATAATATTTTTGAGGATGGTTTAAAAATATTTGTAACCTTAGACTCTAGAATGCAGCAATATGCGGAAGAAGCAATCGATGAGCACATGTCTAATTTACAAAAATATTTTTTTAAAGAACAAAAGAACAACAAAGACGCCCCTTTTTATGAACTCGAAAAAAGTGAGATCGATAAAATTATAAATAGGGCTAAAAAGAATTCGTCCAGATATAAACGTCTAAAGCTTGCAGGAAAGTCGTCAAAATATATAGAAGCAGTCTTTAAAAAGAAAATAAAAATGAAGGTGTTTTCTTATAAAGGAGCGCTAGACACAATCATGTCACCTTATGACTCTTTGCGGTATTATAAACACTTTTTACGCTCGGGATTATTGTCTATAGAGCCGCAGACGGGACATATTAAAGCATGGGTTGGCGGTATTGATTATAAAAATTTTAAATTTGATGCAGTTGCGCAGCAAAAAAGACAAGTAGGATCTACTTTTAAACCCTTTGTATATGCAACCGCAATAAATCAATTAAAGTTATCTCCTTGTGATACCTTTCCGAACATTCCATATACAATCCGCAAAGGGAAATACGGAATCCCTGAAGAATGGACTCCAAAGAATTCTGGCGAGAAGTATGGTGGAATGCTAACTTTGAAAGAAGGTTTGGCAGGCTCCGTAAATACTATGTCTGCCAGATTAATAGACATGGTTTCTCCAGAAAATGTAGTCCGTTTGGCAAAAGCTGCTGGGATAGAAAGTTATGTACCAGCAAACCCTTCCATTGCCTTGGGAGCGGTAGAATTGTCACTATTAGAGATGGTAAGTGCGTATTCTACTTTTGCGAATAGCGGTTTGCGGGTAAGTCCAATGATTATTACTAGAATTGAAGATAAGAATGGAACCGTTTTAGAGGAATTTACACCAAAAACAGAAGAAGTTTTAAGCGAAGAGTCTGCCTATGTAGTGTTGAATTTATTAGAGGGCGTTACGCAATCTGGTTCTGGGATTCGATTGCGTTTACCATGGGAAAAACCGGCATATGTTACGGGGTACCCTTATGAATTTAAAAATGCAATTGCGGGTAAAACAGGAACTACGCAAAATCAGTCTGATGGCTGGTTTATGGGCATGGTTCCAAATTTAGCCACTGGAGTTTGGACGGGTGGAGAGGACAGAGCAACTCATTTTGAGGGAATTGGAAAAGGACAAGGGGCAACAATGTCTTTACCTTCTTGGGCCTTATTTATGAAAAAATGTTATGCTGATGAAAGTTTGGAAATTAGCGCAGAAGAATTTGAAAAGCCAGAAAACCTCTCAATAAACATTAATTGTAACGAGGAACTAGTAGTGGAAGGTGAAGAGGGAGAAGAAGGGGAAGAGCCAAAAGAAGTACTGCCAGAAGAAGATACAGATTTTTAATAGGCACTATAAATTTACTTCACTGCTGCACTGAAAATTAATTAAAATCACAAAAAACTAATATGATTAATAAAAAAGTAAGCAATGTACAAGAAGCTTTGACTGGCGTTAAAAGTGAAATGACTTTTATGCTGGGGGGGTTTGGTTTGTGTGGAATCCCAGAAAATGCGATTTCAGAGTTAGTAAAGTTAAACGTTCGAGAAATTACCTGTATTTCTAACAATGCTGGTGTTGATGCTTTTGGATTGGGACTATTATTGCAGAACAAACAGATTAAAAAAATGATTTCTTCGTATGTTGGTGAAAATGACGAATTTGAAAGACAGATGCTGTCCGGAGAATTAGAAGTAGAACTCACACCACAGGGTACTTTAGCAGAAAAGTGTAGGGCTGCACAGGCAGGTTTCCCTGCTTTTTATACCCCCGCAGGATATGGTACAGAAGTATCTGAAGGAAAAGAAACAAGAGAATTTGATGGTAAAATGTATGTTTTAGAGACTGCATATAAAGCAGATTTTGCTTTTATAAAAGCATGGAAAGGAGACGCTGCAGGAAATCTAATTTTTAAAGGAACCTCAAGAAATTTTAATCCAAACATGTGTGGTGCAGCAACAATTACCGTTGCAGAGGTGGAAGAAATGGTAGCGGTTGGTGTTTTAGACCCTAACAATGTGCATGTCCCAGGAATATTCGTGCAACGTATTTTTCAAGGGGAAGATTATGAGAAGCGAATTGAACAACGAACAGTTAGACAAAAAAAATAAGTATGGCTTTAGATAAAATTGGCATTGCAAAAAGAATTGCACAAGAGGTTCAAGACGGATTTTACGTAAATTTAGGAATTGGAATTCCTACTTTGGTAGCAAATTATGTAAGAGATGATATTGAAGTTGAGTTCCAATCTGAAAATGGTGTTTTAGGAATGGGGCCTTTCCCTTTTGATGGGGAAGAGGACGCAGACATTATAAATGCAGGAAAACAAACGATTACTACATTGCCAGGTGCAAGTTTTTTTGATTCGGCAATGAGTTTTGCGATGATTCGCGGGAAGCATGTAGATTTAACAATTTTGGGTGCCATGGAGGTTGCAGAAAATGGAGATATCGCCAATTGGAAAATTCCAGGAAAAATGGTAAAAGGAATGGGCGGAGCAATGGACTTAGTTGCGTCTGCAGAAAATATTATTGTTGCAATGATGCACACAAACAAACATGGCGATTCTAAGATTCTAAAGAAGTGCTCGTTGCCTTTAACAGGTGTGGGTTGCGTTACAAAGGTGGTTACCAATTTAGCTGTTTTGGAAGTTAAAGGCCAGCAGTTTCATTTATTAGAGAGAGCTCCTGGGGTTTCTGTTCAAGAGATTCAAGAAGCAACTGAAGGAACTTTAGTTGTCAATGGAGAAATACCAGAAATGAATATTTAGTGTGAAAAAAATAAAACCATTTATTCCGTTTCTATTTCCAATCCTAATAATCCTCCTTGGATTAATTATCTATAGGATTTTAGGATATGAGCCAAATGTGTATACGATACTTATAAATATTGGATCGGCTTTTATTTTATCACCTAGGGTAAAGAAAATCCAAAATAAAAACGGAACAGAGGAGGAATTTAGATGGTTGTTTTATAAAAAAACATTGAAGTAATATGAAACTATTTAAAAAAGTATATTGGCTAATATATCCGGTTTTAATAGTGGTGTTTATGATGATATTAGATCAAGTATTGCAACTTAAAGAGATTGGTATACAAACGGCCATTGCTGTTTTTTTAGCTTTTGTCTTGTCTCCTAGAGTAAAAACTATAAGAAAACAATATGGAGAGGAAGTACAAATTAAATGGTTGTTTTTTAAGAGGATAATTAATAAAAAGATAGAATGAAATTATTTAAAAAAATATATTGGTTAATATATCCAATTTTAATTGTGGTATTTATGATGATTTTTGATCAATTGTATGCCACAGATAATTTTATATTAAAAGCAGGAGTTTGTGCTATTTTAGCCTTTCTCGTGTCACCAAGAAAGAAAATTATTCAGACAGAAAAAGGAAACACAAAACAAATTACTTGGTTGTTTTTAAGGCAACCAATAGCTTTAGATTCATAAATAATAGTATAATTTTTTCTCTTTGAGAAGAAATAAAGAGAAGTTAAAAATGAAAATAATATCATACAACGTAAACGGAATTAGGGCCGCTTTAAAAAAAGGGTTTTTAGACTGGTTACAAGTAGCAAAACCAGATATAATTTGTATCCAAGAAACCAAAGCACATAAGGAGCAGTTAGACTTGTCTGAGTTTGAAAATGCAGGCTACCCTTATCATTATTGGTTCTCGGCTCAGAAAAAAGGATACTCTTCTGTTGCAGTATTGTGCAGGGAAAAACCAAACCATATTGAATATGGCACAGGAATAGAAACGATGGATTTTGAAGGGAGAAACCTCCGGGTAGATTTTGACGCTGTTTCCGTAATGAGCATGTATTTGCCTTCTGGAACAAATTTAGACAGACTCAACTTTAAATTAAACTATATGGATGAAATTCAGAAGTATATCAATACTTTAAAAGAAGAAATTCCAAATTTAGTAGTTTGTGGAGACTATAATATTTGTCATGAAGAAATTGACATCCACAATCCTAAAATGAAGGGCGTTTCGGGTTTTTTGCCGGAAGAAAGAACTTGGATGGGCGACTTTATTAAAAGTGGATTTGTAGATAGTTTTCGATATTTAAACCCGGACGAACAAGCCTATTCTTGGTGGAGTTATAGGGCCAACGCGAGAGCAAACAATAAAGGTTGGCGTCTCGATTATGCCATGGTTTCAGCGGGGTTAAAAGAGCACATTTCTAGAGCTTATATTTTACCAGAGGCCAAACATTCAGACCATTGCCCAATTGTGGTGGAATTGAATCTATAATAAATGGAATCTTTAAAGATTAAAAGTTACAACAACTTGAAAAAAATAGTTTTATTAGTGCTTTTTACAGGCAGTCTTTTTGGGCAAGTCCCAGAGGAGCTGCCCGGTAAAGAAATACTGCAAGCAGCCTTGTTTTCAGACTATGATATTGCGTTAATAGATAGTTTATTATTGGAGACAAAGTACAGGTCTCCTTTGTATGAAACTGCAAGTTATCTAATAGAAGATGCAGAAAAAAAGGAAGTTCCTAGCGTTGTATTGTCAACAGAAGTTCTAAAAGAAAGGCTGGAAAAAATAAATACAAAGACCCCATTTAACATAGGGTACAGTCCTGTTTTAGAACGTGTTATAAAATCTTATTTAAAGTATCGCAAAAGATATTATCCTGCACTTATGGCCAAGGCGGCCTATTATTTTCCCATGTTTGAAAAATATTTAGATCAGTATGATATTCCTTTAGAAATGAAATATCTCGCCATTGTAGAGTCTGCTTTAAATCCAACTGCAAAATCTGGTGTTGGTGCAACAGGACTTTGGCAGTTTATGTATCCAACAGGGGTGCAATATAAATTAAAAGTGAGCTCTTATGTAGACGAGCGTCAAGATCCAGTGCGCGCAACCATTGCTGCGTGTGCATATTTATCTGACCTTTATACTATTTTTGGAGACTGGGATTTGGCTTTAGCGGCATATAATTCAGGTCCAGGAAATGTAGCAAAGGCCATAAAACGTTCTGGTGGGTATCGAAACTACTGGAATATTCGTCCGTTTTTACCAAAAGAAACGGCTAGTTATGTTCCCGCTTTTTATGCAACCATGTATTTGTTTGAATATCAAACCGCACACGATTTAGTGCCGGAAGCTCCACAAATTAGATTTTTTGAAACAGATACCATTCAGATAAAACAGACCGTAAGTTTTGATCAGGTTTCTGAAAAAACAGCAATAAGTTCAGCACTAATTCAGTTTTTAAACCCTTCCTATAAGCTAGGGATTATTCCCTTTGTTGCCGGAAAAGATTACACAATTCGTTTGCCTAGAAAGAATTCTTTCACTTTTATAGAAAATGAAATGGCTATTTACGAGTTGGCGCGAGAAGATGCTGCCAAAAGAGAAAAACCCTTACCGAAGTATTTTGAAATGGATAAGCGGATTCGGTATACGGTAAGAAATGGTGATTTTCTCGGAAAGATTGCCAATAAGTTTGGAGTAAGAGTGCGGGATATCAAGCGCTGGAATAGAATGAAAACTACCCGATTGAAAATTGGGCAACGTTTGAGTATTTATCCTAGGAAATTTTAAAGACCTGCTCTGCATTTAAAAGAACAGCTTTTCTTTTATAAACTTCTTTAGAAAACCGAAAGTGGAATAATATTTGGAGTATTACAATTTATAAAAAACGAATCATGAAAAAAATAATAGTAATATTTAGTATCGCACTCTTCTTCAATTCTTGTGTTGGAACAGATAAATTTGTGCTAAGAACCTCGCTTGGTAAGGTGAATAAGGTCATGGTGGTTACAAAGGCAAGCGATTGGACAGGAGATTTAGGAACCGCAATTAGAAATTCTTTTGGAGAACTGGTGGTCGGTTTGCCACAACCAGAACCGATGTTATCTGTTTCACAGATTGGTCCAAATGCTTTTGGAGGTATGATGAATATTTCCAGAAACATTCTTATTATTGGTGAGGGTGAAAAAGAAGATTTTTACATCAAGAAAAATGTATACGCGCAGCCTCAAACTGTTATTTATGTTTATGGAACAGATGATGCAAGTATTATAAAAGTTTTTAATGAATATAAAAAGGAAATAATATCGGCTTATATTTCTTCAGATATTTTAATGACTCAAAATATTTTTAAAGCGAAGCAATTAGAGTTGTCTCAATTTAAAACCCTACAAGAAATTGGTGTTTCTTTCACCATTCCAAAAGAATATAAAACAGTAGACGATACCGGAGAGTTCTTATGGTTAAGACAGCATTTAAAAAGCGGTATTGCAAAGACCGGGAGTAATAATATTTTGGTATATGCAATTCCTTTAGAGGAGGAGTTGGAGGTTTCTGAAAATATTATCGCAGTTCGGAATCGTATTGGTAAAAAACACATCCCTGGATCAGATCCGGAAACCATGTATATGATTACAGAGGAAGCATACACTCCACACACTTCAGAAACGTTTTTAGATGGTAAAAAAGCATTTGAAACAAGGGGCAAATGGGAGGTGAAGAATGATTTTATGGCAGGACCATTCATCAACTATTCTGTAGTGGACAAAGCGCGCAATAGAATTGTAGTTTTTGAGGGATTCACCTACGCACCCTCCGTAAATAAAAGAGCCTTTATTTTTGAGTTGGAGGCAATTGCAAAATCGATGAAGATTCAGTAAATAGGTACTATAGAAAAACAAAAAACCACCTTTTACAGGTGGTTTTTAATATAAATAATATCTTTAATACCCTATTTTTCCTCGAATCCTTTTCATAACAGCGCTCGCAGTAATTCTTGCTTTTTCTGCACCCACGTTCAATGCCGCATCTATTTCATGCTTATTTTCCATAAAATGATGGTATCGTTCTCTAACAGTTTTAAACTCTGTTATAATAAGGTCGTATAGTGCTTGTTTTGCATGGCCGTACCCGTAATTTCCTCCCTCATAATTTGCTCTCATTGCTGTAATCTGAGCATTTGATGCTAATAACTTATACAAGGAAAATACGTTGTCTGTATCTGGGTTTTTAGGGTCTTCTAATGCCAAACTATCGGTTTTAATACCCATAATTTGTTTGCGTAATTTTTTATCAGTAAGAAAAATATTAATTGTATTATTTCTAGACTTACTCATTTTTTCGCCATCAGTTCCAGGGACTAATTTTGTATGTTCTTGAATTTTTGCTTGTGGTAGAACCAGTGTTTCGCCAAGTAAATTATTTATTCTACTCGCTATATCTCTTGTGATTTCTATATGTTGTAATTGATCTTTTCCAACTGGGACAATTTCTGCATCATATAATAAAATATCTGCAGCCATTAACATAGGGTAGGTAAACAATCCAGCATTTACATCTTCTAATCGGTCTGCCTTATCTTTAAAACTATGTGCTAACTTTAATCGTTGAAAAGGAAAGTAACAGCTGAGATACCAAGTTAGTTCAGCGGTTTGGGGAATGTCACTTTGCCTGTAGAAAATGGTTTTATCAATATTTAAGCCACAAGCAAGCCAAGTTGCCGCAGTGCTGTATGTGTTTTCTTTTAGTTCTTTTCCATCTTTAATTTGGGTTAAAGAATGCATGTCTGCAATAAATAGATAGGCTTCATTTTCTGGATTGTTGGCCATTGTTATTGCTGGCAAAATAGCTCCTAATAAGTTGCCTAAGTGCGGTGTTCCTGTACTTTGTACACCTGTTAAAATTCTTGACATTGTATTGTTTTTAATTTTTAAAAATATTAGAAGTTTTGCGAAGGCTTCTTTCTGTTCGAAAACCAAAGATTACGAGCACTACAAAAACTGTCTACAATGGTAAAAATAAGGTTTTGAATAGTAAAATCAATACACAAAAAGAATATTAGTATTTTTGTTGCTTATGAAAATTTTAAAAATTCCTTTATTACTGATTTGGCGCTTGTGGTTTTATGTTTTAATCCTTGTCTTTATGCTGGCTTTTTTTCCTTTTTTATTGATTTTCTCGCTGCACGAAAAACAATACCATATCTTTTGGAGGTTTGCTAGAATACTCTCTAAAATATTAATTTATGGCATGGGATTTCGATTAAATTTTAATTCAGACCAATATATAGATCCGAATAAAAGCTATATGTATTGTCCAAATCATGGCTCTTTGTTGGACCCTTTTGTTTTAATTGCTTTGAGTAAAAGACCGATAGTCTTTGTAGGGAAAAAAGAACTCGTAAGAATTCCCATATTTGGCTTTTTCTACAGGCGTACTGTTATTATGGTCGATAGGTCTTGTGTAGAGAGTAGAAAGCGTGTTTTTGAAATCGCAAAAAAGAGATTACAAAATGGCGTGAGTATGGCTATCTTCCCCGAAGGATTAGTACCCACAGAAGAGGTTGTTTTAGCACCTTTTAAGAAAGGCGCATTTAGTTTGGCAATAGAATTTCAAATACCCATTGTACCGCAAGTCTATTACGATTGTAAGCGCTTCTTTTCTTGGGATATCTTTAAAGGGAATATCGGCACTTTAAGAGTGCATCAGCACGCTTTGATAGAGACTAAGGGCATGAATATGGAGCAGGATGTAATAAAGTTAATGGATACCACCTTTAAGCTACTTCAAACAGATCTGCAAAACGATTGTGAATACATGAAAGATACAAATAGAAAAATATGAGTGAAAAATTAAATCA
>DPRC01000090.1:23908-41514 GCA_003537695.1 Polaribacter sp. | reverse complement strand
TTTAAAAAGATTTAGCAAAACCGCTTCTTTACCCCTCTTGGGCATCTGGTTTATTGCTTTACTAATTATAATTTTTACTGCAGTAGAGTTCGGAACTACCCATTCAAATTTTGGACACTCAATACAAAAAAATCCTTTAAAAATTGCCACCAATGATACCCTTGTCTTAAAAATACGGAATAATGATCTGATTTACTATCAGCACAACTTAAAAAGAAATTCGAGAAAGCATCAAGTAGAAGTAAACGGCACCTCCTTAATTTACACAAACGATATTCACCTCGATATTAAAAGAAGTAATTCAAATATTGCCTATATTATTATTCAAAAAACATCATATGCCGCAAGTAGTGGAAAAGCAAGAAAAAATGCTAAAGAAATAAAATATGAATATACCCTTGAAGAAAATAAATTGATTTTAGATGCTTTCTTCTTATCCGACTTAAAAAATATTTTTAAAGATGAAGAAATAGCGCTTACAATTTATGTACCACAAGAAACAAATGTTTATCTTGATAATTCTGTAAAGAATTTCTTAAGTGATGTAAAAAATAAAACAAATATGTACGACAGCGATATGGTAAACCATCACTTTAAAATGACCAATACCGTTTTAAAATGCACAGATTGCTCTTAATTAATTAAATAGGAGTGCAACTATTTTAAGAGCTTATAAAACCACATTCCATATGTACTTAGGAATGGACCCTAAAAGACCTATAAAAATACTAAAACCCCATTTCAAAATGCTTATTTTCTTAAAAATTTTATTAGCAGTTTTCATTTCCTTATTCTCCTTAATCACAAACATGTATGTTCATGAAAAGTCTGAGCAATGCACCCCTTTAAACAACATTGCTTTAAAGTGCTCTTTTGAGAGTCTTGCACTCCAATCAATAGCCATAAAAAAATAAAAAAAGTACTAAGCAATGGAGGGTATAAAACATCTTCAAAAATTTGCTTGGAAACAAGCTATAGACTGCCCTTTAGAGTAAAGGTAATTGCTCTAAATATTTTTTATAAGTAGTTCATAGTTTTTGTATTTTCACATACCGGTGTATGCAATTCATTTAAAATGAACGGATTCCTCTTGATCAATTAAATAGAAATACAACTACTCTAAAGAACTCATCCAAAAAAAATTGAGCAACTATAATTAGGTAAGGAGCATCTCTATAAAAACATTTAAAATTAAAACTAAAATCATGAAAAAGATAAATATTCAATTTTTAGGAATTCTGTTTATTACAACTATTTTTACTTCTTGTGGAATCACTGTATTTAACTGGGTTGAAGGAAACAGAAATATTGTAATCACAGAACGCACACCACAAGCAGATTTTTCTGGTATAAAAGTAAGCACAGGTATAGACCTTTTTATTCGCCAAGGCAATACAAATGCAATTACCGTTGAAGCAGATGAAAATTTACACAATCTCATTATTACAGAAGTAAAAGAGGGTGTTTTAAAAATATATACAAAGAAAAACATTTGGAAATCAAAAGCAAAAAAAGTGTATGTCACTATAGAAAACCTAAGGCTATTAAAGGCTTCAAGCGGAAGTAATGTGAAAAGTGAATCTGTAATAAAAACGAATGAAATCGCTATAGATGCAAGCAGTGGTGCCAGTATAAAAATTGAAGTGATTGCAAAAAACGTAAAAACTAAAACATCTAGTGGTTCTGGTATAAGCATTAAAGGAACTACTATAAATCATACAGCTAGCGCATCTAGCGGAAGCAGTATTGATGCGTTTACTCTAAAGGGTGATCATGCCTACGCAAGCGCTTCTAGCGGTGCTTCTATAAATATTTATGCCTCTAAAAATATGGAAGGAAAAGCAAGCAGTGGTGCAGATATAGCTTTTAAAGGAAACCCTGTAGCAATAAATAAAGAAACTTCTTCTGGCGGAAGTATTTCTATGAATTAAAACTTATTTATAAAATATTAGAAAGCTAACTTCTAATATGGTTACTAATACTTGGTTTCATTGGTATACTTGGTAAGCGCTGTTTTATAACAAACAGCGCTTACTTTTTTTTATGTAAAGCGTAGGGTATTTATTCTATGGCTTTCTTGTGCTTTTTTAATAGCTTTTGTACATCTGTATTCTCAAAAACAGTAGGATATAATTCGTTTAAAATAATATGATAATCGAAATCTATTTTCATTGCACTTGTTAAGTGCGTAAAGGCATATTTTTCTTTACCTAATAAAAAAAACAATCCAACAAATCGATACTCCAGTTCTGCAAAATTTTGATATGTTTTTTGCGCTTTCAATAATACTTTTAAAGCATCATTAAATTCGCCTAAAAACGACAAAACATCTGTGAGACCCATATAAATCTCTGGAGAAGTGTCTCCTAATTTCAAACAACTACTAAATCCTGTAACAGCCTCTTCAAAGAAGCTAAGGCGCAAGTTTATTTCAGCATATCGCCTCCAGTACAGTGCATTATCTTCATCAATTTTTATCGCCTTTGAAATATAATACGCTGCCTTATAGTAATTTTCTTGGTCAAAATATAAGTTGGTAAGTAATATCCATCCTTTGTCTAAAAGAGGATCCTCGTGCACTGCCTTTTTGTAATATGAAATAGCAGCATCCAACTTCCCTAGTTTCTCGTAACACTCGCCAACTCTTACATATGCAAAAGCGGTAGGATCGTCTAGTTCTAGCGTAATTAAATAATTATCTATCGCTTCCTGATAGTTACTTAATTGTTCTAGGGTCTTTGCTTTCTCTAAGTAGCCTCCCAAAAAAGATTCATCAATTAAAACAGCGTAATCAAAAGCAGTTAAGGCTTCTTTATAATTTTCCGTAACAAAATATTGCCTACCTAATTGGTGCCAAGCAACTTCACAATACGGATTGATGTCGATGTAAGAAATCAAATACTGTATGGCTTCTGTATGCTGCTTTTGCATATCAAAACAATACACAATATTATACAATGCCGAGTAATCCTCATAGTCGGCTTCAATACAGTTTGTAAAACTTATTCTGGCTTTTTTGAAGTCTTCTAAGTATAAATATTCCATGCCCATCAGAGACCAAACATCTATCTTGTCATCTGTGTAAGAAAGCGCCTTTTCTAAATTAACAATTGCTTCTTTATGAAACCCTTTTTTAGAATTTATCGTCGCTTTTTGAATAAAAACCTCCTCATTATGTGGGGCTATTACCTCAATTTTTTTTAATAATCTCGATGCTTTTTCAACCTCATTCTCAATAAGATAAGATTCTACCATTAACAATTTTAAATCAATAGATTGTGGATGCTGTTCTAACCCCAACTTTATTGCTTTTTTTGCTAAAGATATTTTACCTGTATCTAAATAATGTACAATGATTTCTTCAAACTCAGACAAATCAAAAAAATAGATATTGTTGGTTTTAAGCATGGATTCAAATTTTAATAGAGACATAACTATGAGATTTGAACTGTTACTTAAAGGTACTACAACTCTATGGTTACATTTATCACTGCTCTTTTTGTTTTCAACAATTTAGTTAACAAATAAGGCTATTGCTATATCACATAGAACAAACATATTAGCCTTCTTTTAGGCCATTTTTTCTAAATACATTTACCCATATTGCTGATGATACTAAATTTTTATTTTTATTTAAAATCTAAATCCATCATTTCTATTACCTAGTTAAATGGGTGGTACTTGCAAAGCTATTTTAAAAGTTTAAGTTTTTGCTCAGGCAGCTGACTATAATTGAGATACCTTATTATTTCCTTGAGAATAATTTTGTGCCTACATAAATTTAAGCTAATTTTGATTTTCAATAACTATCAACCTAAATTGGTAGCATTCTAATGAGCAGAAAAACCTTATTGAACTCAAAAGATATTGAAATTATTCTACATCGACTGGCTTGCGAGCTAATTGAAAACCACAATGATTTTTCTAATACGGTATTAATTGGTTTACAACCAAGAGGTTCCTACTTGGCTCAAAGATTGGCTGAACTACTAAAAAAAGAATATCATATTAAGAACTTGGAATTAGGGCTTTTAGACATTACTTTCTACAGAGACGATTTTAGAAGAAAAGATACCCCGCTTGCAGCAGAAACCTCAGAAATGAATTTTCTTATTGAAGACAAAAAAGTTGTTATTATAGATGATGTCCTATTCTCTGGAAGGAGTATTAGAGCGGCACTTTCAGCAATTCAATCTTATGGTAGGCCAAAAAATATAGAATTATTAGTTTTAATAGATCGCCGCTTTAGCAGACATCTGCCAATACAGCCGAATTATAAAGGCAGACAGGTAGATGCTATAAACGAAGAAAGAGTTTTAGTTACCTGGAAGGAAACACATAAAAAAGATGCCGTTTTTATAGAACTTGCATAAGTTTTTCTAAGAAATTTTAAAAGTGAAAATGAAGAAAACCAACAAAATATCTAACTTAAAATCTTTGAGGTGTCAGAATTAAGCGTGGAACATTTACTAGGTATTAAGTACTTAAAACCTAATGATATTGATGTTATCTTTAAAACTGCCGATCATTTTAAAGAAGTAATCAATAGACCTATAAAAAAGGTACCTTCCTTGCGAGATATTACCATTGCTAATTTATTTTTTGAAAATAGCACGCGTACAAAATTAAGCTTCGAACTCGCAGAAAAAAGACTTTCGGCAGATGTAATTAATTTTTCTGCCAACCAATCGTCTGTAAAAAAAGGAGAAACTTTAATAGATACTGTAAACAATATTTTAGCCATGAAAGTAGACATTGTTGTCATGCGTCATGGAAATGTTGGTGCGGGTGTTTTTCTTTCCAAGCATGTGAATGCAAAAATTATAAATGCTGGTGATGGCACACACGAGCACCCAACACAAGCATTGCTAGACTCCTATTCTATAAGAGAAAAACTAGGAACTGTAAAAGGTAAAAAAATAGTAATTATTGGCGATGTTTTACACTCAAGAGTTGCACTCTCTAATATTTTCGCACTGCAACTGCAGGGAGCAGAGGTAAAGGTTTGCGGACCTACAACCTTAATTCCTAAATACATTTCAAGCTTGGGCGTACAGGTAGAAACCGACTTAAAGAAAGCACTAGAATGGTGTGATGTTGCCAATGTCTTACGCGTACAACACGAAAGAATGGATATTAAGTATTTTCCCTCAACGAGAGAATACACACAGCTTTTTGGAATAAACCAAGAAATTTTAGACAACCTCGGGAAAAAGATAGTAATCATGCACCCAGGACCTATAAACAGAGGTGTAGAAATTACAAGTGATGTTGCGGATTCCAATGATTCTATTATTTTAAATCAAGTAGAAAACGGTGTTGCAGTTCGAATGGCTGTGATCTATTTGTTAGCACAACAGATAAAAAGATAAGATGATAGTTGACAAAAAAGAAAAGTATACCCTTATTACTTCGAATGAACATTCCTTGAAAGCATTTCAAAATTCATTTTTCGAAAAAGTAGATGCATTTAAAATGGCACACGTAGTGCTTCAAATTTCTGAAGAAATTAACATTGAAAATAAAGAATTTTCGTTATTTTTGAAGATAGCTGAACAAAAACAAGAACAAGGTACTTCCTTTGTAATTATTAACGCAGTTGTACATATTGATATGTTTCCAGAGTTTATGAATATTGTGCCCACCTTGCAAGAGGCAGAAGATATTTTGGAAATGGAAGCCATTGAAAGATCTCTTGGATTTTAAACCGTAGAAAATGATTAAAAAAGTACTTTTTATTTTACTTTTAATACTCTGTTCTGAAGGGTTTTCGCAAGAAAAATTCATTACAGATTTATCCACTGCTCCCAATCCATTTGCAAATAAAACTAAAATTACTTTTAATACTTTAGAAGCAACTTCCGTTATTTTAACGGTACGGAATATTTTAGGGAAAACGGTCTTTCAGGAAAAATACATTGCAAAAACAGGTAGCAATACAATTCCTTTTTATAAAAACAGTTTAGCCAATGGAATCTACCTTTACAGTATTCAGAACAATAAAATATTAATTTCTAAACGCTTTGTCATTCAATGATCAACCTTACAATTCTAGGTTGTCATTCTGCTACACCACGTGTAAATGCATTTCCAACTTCACAATATTTAGAAATAAATAACAATCACTTCTTAATTGACTGTGGCGAAGGTACACAGCGCCAAATGCGCAAGTATAAAGTAGGCTTTTCTAAAATAAATCATATCTTCATTTCACACTTACACGGTGATCATTTTTATGGATTGGTAGGCTTATTATCTACCTATGGTATTTTAAGTAGAGAAAAAGAAATGCATATTTTTGGACCCAAAGGAATTAAAGCAGCCACCCTTCAAATGCTGAAGGTTTCTGAATCCCATGCAAAATTCAACATGATTTTCCATGAATTATCTTCCAAGAAAAGTGAACTTATTTACGAAGATGAAAAAGTTACTGTGCACACCATCCCCTTAACACACAGAGTATATACCAATGGTTATTTATTTAAAGAAAAAGAAAAGCCTAGAAAACTGAATATGTTAAATATTAGCGGGTATCCAGAAATTGACAAAGCAGATTACCTGAATATCAAAGCAGGTAGAGACGTACAACTGGCTTCTGGTGAAGTTATTTCAAATTCTGCGATAACACTTGCCCCTTCAAAGGCTTTAAGTTTTGCTTTCTGTAGCGATACAAGTTATAAACCAGATATTGTTCCGATCATTAAAGATGTTGATTTATTATACCATGAAGCTACTTTTTTAGCGGACCGACAAGATTTAGCAAAAAAAACAAAACATTCAACGTCTATTGAAGCAGCACAAATTGCAAAGGAGGCCAATGTTGGGCAATTGGTTGTAGGACATTACTCTGGAAGGTATCCAGACACCTCTTTATTTCAAAAGGAAGCCGAAACTGTTTTTAAAAATGTGGCTTTGGCAAAACCAGGTGCCGTTTTTACAATCAACTAATAAAAAGGTCTGTATATTTAAATTTTAGGAAGCTCCTAGTATTGTCTTGTCGCTAAAAGAACCAAGGTACAGGCAATTTCACTTTCAATATTATTGGCTTCTAGTAAATCTATCAGCACCGTGTTCTCTGTTCCTGGATTAAAAAGAACTCTTTTGGGTTGCAGGCTCAATATATAATCGAAATACACCTCTTGATGCTGTGGCCCCACATAAAGCGTAATCGTATGAATATCTTTAAAAGGCAATTTTTCTGTTTCAATAACAACCTCTCCAATCACTCCTTTTCTCAAACCGATGGCTACAACATCGATATTGTTTGCTCTTAGTTTTTTCACGGCTTTGTTTGCATAGCGCTCTTCTTTTACTGAAGCACCGAGAACTAAGGTCTTTTTCTGCATAATTATAATCTTTTATATAAAGTTAAAACAACTCAAGTTAAAATGAGAAAATACTAAATCTGCTTTTACCCCAAAATAATACTAGGGATTCTTAACAGCGGTTTTTGCTGATTTTATAGCAATAATACAATTTAACAAACAACAGCTAGCAATAATAATTGCATTGGACTTTTCGTACTCAAATGTAATAATTCCCGAAAATATATTTAAAATAAAAAAGAACAATCCAAGGTTTGATAGGATTAAAAGGAATTTGTATTTTTTCTTCATTCTTGAAGTTTTAAATTATTAAGAAATTACCCTCTTCTTCCCATTCTATTACTTCTCATTTCTACCATTTTATTACGAACAGTCTCGGTATAGTCTTTTTTTGAAATTTCTGTTCCTTTTTCTGGCGCCTCAATACGTACTTTATTCTCCTTATTAATAACAACCTCTGTGCACAACAAGGTTGTATTTTCTAAACTTACCTCTAATATTAAACCAGGTAGTCCCCAGAACTCACCAGGACCTTGTGCAAAGGGTATTTGAGGTGCATACCACGCCTCCACGACAATCATTTCTTCAGAAGCTATCATGGCTTTATCGTCGTTAACTTTTAAATCGCTCCAAGAAAAGTCATACCAATTTAACTCTATTTCAGGTACAAAAGCTTTTGCTTTGTAGCAGGTGTATTGGCCTATTTTTTTTGATTCAGTACCCATAGTCCAAGCGATTTCATAGAGTGTATCTTTTACTAAAAAACGTTTCCCATAAAATTCTTGACTCTGAACCAATGTACTTTCTTTTACATTTTTATAATGATCCCCTCTTGAAAAGTAACCGCCCCAAGAATCTGTAGCACCAGAAATAGCATCAATCCTTTCCTCTTCTAAAAAAGTTGATTCAGTGCTGTTAAAACTTAACACATAGGTCTTTTCAAGTCGATTCTTTAGGCGCGCTGCAATTTGTTTTTTGCGCGCTTCACTCATCTTTGCACCATAAGTGCCAAGATCCATTTTTGATTTAGAGACATATGTTGCCTTCCCGTGAAAATTTTGGGCATTGGTGCTCAAAACGATACCAATGAAAAATAGATATTTTGTGAAATTTAAAATAGTAAGCTTCATAATTTGCGGTAAATTTTTATTAATAATTTAAAAATAATCAATTTATTGACAACGCTCTTTTATACCTTCGAACATTAACGATACTTTAAAATGTGTGAGACCTACCGCCATAAAAAGAGATTAGAAGCGCTGCCGTATTTGGCAGTGCTTTTAAATGGAATTTCGCTGCACTACTTCATATAATATAGAGCCCTCAAATCAAACCGACAAAAAAGATACTATTTGATATCGCAACTTTCCAATCACCTTGAAAACCAAAATAAACAGGCAGCTTTTTACCAACGAATAATAACAGAACCCCAAGTAAACCCGCTACCAAAAGCAGCTAAAACAACCAAATCATTGTCCTTAATTTTACCTTGCTCCCAAGCTTCTGTTAAAGCGATAATTACAGAAGCAGCAGTGGTATTCCCATATTTCATGATATTATTAAACACCTGGTCATCAGACAATCGAAATTTCTTCTGTATAAATTGCGCAATGCGCAAATTTGCCTGGTGTGGAATTAACATATCGATGTCTTCTTTCTCTAATTTATTGGCCTGTAAACCCTCTACAATAGCCTCAGAAAAACGAGTAATTGCATGTTTAAAGACAAATTGCCCGTTCATATGTGGATAATAAGAAACATCATTAGGATCATTGTTTTCTAAAATTTCTGGCACCCAACGCTGTGTTGAAGGTCCTTCTAAAACTAATTCTTTAGCGTGCTTTCCTTCCGAATGTAGGTGAGAAGAAAGAATCCCTTTGCCTGCTTCTTCACAACGTGATAGAACAGCAGCACCTGCTCCATCTCCAAAAATAACAGTTACATTTCTACCTCGGGTTGAGCGCTCTAAACCACCTGAGTGATTCTCTGCACCAATCACTAAAATATTTTTATACATTCCTGTCTTTATAAATTGATCGGCAACCGACATTGCGTATATAAATCCAGAGCATTGGTTCCGCACATCTAAAGCACCAATTGTAGGCATTTCCAACAAATCTTGCACTTGCACACCACCACCTGGGAAGTACATGTCTGGGCTTAAAGTAGCAAAAACAATAAAGTCGATGTCATCCTTCGTTAATCCTGCCCTTTCAATTGCAATTTTAGCAGCTTTTGCGCCCATTACTGCAGTAGTATCGTCTGTATTGGGGTCGATCCAGCGCCTTTCTTTAATTCCAGTTCTTTCTTGGATCCATTCGTCTGAAGTTTCCATAAATTCCTTTAAATCGTCATTGGTAACAACATTCTCTGGAACATAATATCCAAGTCCGGTAATTTTAGAATTATACATATCTTAATGGTTATTTATTTATTTGTTTGTTTGCAATGCCTTCAGATGCTAATACATCCATAGATCCTTAAAAGACGAATTCGCCTATCGGGTACTTCTCGTAAAACACAAAAGTGTAAAGTTACGAGATATTTATTTCTTTTTTCGGTATTTTATCCATGGCATATTCTGAAATTGCAGTAATAGACAAAGAAGGGTTTACTCCCGGATTTGCAGAAATGATGGAACCGTCGCAAATCATCATATTTTGATATCCAAATACCTTGCAATTTTTATCGATAACTCCGGTGTTTCTATTTTCTCCCATTACAGCGCCCCCTAAAATATGTGCCGTAGTTGTAGTTCCTAATAGAACATCTGTAAAGTTTGAATACGGGACTCCCTTTAATTTATCTGCCACTTTTTTAGCGAAACTCAATGCTTCAGGAATAAAAGCGTTCGGCCTTTGACCTGCATTTGCAATTGTTTTCATCTGTGTAAACCTGCCGCTCTTTAGCTGCAAAGTGCTGTCTAAGGTTTGCATAAATAAAAGAATAGTGGTCTTCTCTGCATATTTCTTCGTGAAAAAAGTTCGAAGTATATAAAAAGGTTTGGTGATTAGAATCCCTAGGACTCCTAAAACTCTAAAAACACCATAGCGCCCCTTCACTGTTGGGATGGTCATCATTTTAATAAAACTCGATCCTTTTGAATACCGAACAGGTTCTAAATGACTGTTCTTATCCGTATGCAAAATAGAACCAATTGAGAGACCTTTAGAAAAATCTTTACCGGTATCTTCTTTTGAAGTAATTGATAACAAAGACTCGTTATTCGTTCGAACATCTTTGCCTACAAAATCCGATAAATTTGGCAACGACGTCTTTTTTAATTTTAATAATAGTGGAATTGTCCCCATGACACCTCCAGAAAAAACCACTCCTTTTGCAGTAATACTTTCTTTGTTTTTTTTTCCAATACTCGACTTGTAACTTATCTTATAGCCCTTAGAAGAATCGTTTTCATTCACAGGTGCTACATTAAAAACTTCTTTTTCAGCAATTATTTCTGCGCCTAATTGTTGCGCTAAATACAAGTAATTTTTATCTAAAGTATTCTTCGCATTGTACCTGCAACCTGTCATGCAAGCACCACAGTGTATGCATCCTTTTCTGTCTGGACCTTTGCCATTAAAGTATGGATCTTTTACCGTCTTGCCTGGTTCACCAAAAAAAACGGCAACTTTAGCCGCTTTAAAATCCTTTTCCTTTCCCATCTCTTGGGCAATATCTTTAATAAGGAGATCTGCATCGTGCAATATCGGATTTACGGCTGCTCCTAGCATTTTATATGCCGTGTTATAGAAAGGTGCTAGCACTTCTTGCCAGGAGTTTAAATGCGCCCAACTTCCTGTTTTAAAAAAATCTTCTTTAGGCACAGGTAAAGTATTGGCGTAGGTTAAAGAACCTCCTCCAACTCCAACTCCCGATAATGCCGTGACGTGATTTAAAAAAGTCATCTTGAAAATTCCATGAAATCCCAATTTGGGAAGCCACATCCACTTCTTTAAATTCCAATTTGTTTTCGGGAAATCGTCCTCTTTAAACCATTTCCCTTTTTCTATAACAAGTACTTTATACCCTTTTTCAGACAATCGGAAAGCACTAACGGCTCCGCCGAAACCACTTCCAATAATTACATAATCGTACCCCAAATACGTCATACTGCTAAAAACTAAATTGATAGGTCTAAAAATAGTAAAAAATCAGACATAAAAAGTATTTCTGTCATCTTGTCACAAAATGCTCTTTGGTATTTTTTTTGACTATACAGTTATCAGAATTAATAAATTAATCAAAACACAAATAAAATGGCAAAAGGAAACATTAATGTATCGGTAGAAAATATTTTTCCACTGATTAAAAAATTCTTGTATTCTGATCACGAAATATTTTTAAGAGAACTTATTTCTAACGGAACAGACGCAACTTCTAAACTAAAGCACCTCATTGCAATTGGGGAAGCAAATACAGAATTAGGAGATGCTAAAATTGAAGTAAGTATTGACAAAGAGGCAAAAACAATTACCATTAAGGATCAAGGTTTAGGAATGACCTCTGATGAAGTGGAGAAATACATCAACCAAATTGCATTTTCTGGTGCAGAGGAATTTTTAGACAAGTATAAAGACAATGAAGCAGGAATTATAGGTCATTTTGGACTGGGTTTCTATTCTGCCTTTATGGTGGCTGCAAAAGTAGAGTTGATTACAAAATCTTTTAAAGATGCTCCTGCTGCACATTGGACTTGTGATGGCTCTCCTGAGTTTACATTAGTTGAAAGTGACAAAGCAGACAGAGGAACAGAGATCATTTTGCACATCGCTGAAGATTCTTTAGACTTTTTAGAAGAAAGTAAAATTGGTGGTTTACTAGACAAATACAATCGTTTTAACCAAGTTCAAATTAAGTTTGGAACGAAAGAAATTAACGATCCTGAATTTACACCTGCAACTACAAAAGATGCAGAAGGAAAAGAAACTACAGAAGCACACAAACAAATTACGGTTGACAATATCATCAATAATACTGCTCCTGCTTGGACAAAAATGCCTGCAGATTTAAAAGAAGAAGATTATGATAATTTCTACAGGGAATTGTATCCAATGCAATTTGAAGAGTCTTTATTTCACATTCATTTAAATGTTGACTATCCTTTTAACTTGACGGGAATTTTATTCTTTCCTAAGTTAAGTCCGTCAATGGACATGCAAAAGGACAAGATCCAATTGTATCAAAATCAAGTCTTTGTAACTGATAATGTAGAGGGTATTGTTCCTGACTTTTTACAGATGCTAAAAGGTGTGATTGACTCTCCAGACATTCCTTTAAATGTTTCTCGTTCTGGCTTACAAGCAGACGGAGCTGTCAAGAAAATATCTGGATACATCACTAAAAAAGTAGGTGATAAATTAGCTTCTTTATTCAAAAAAGACAGAGCAGACTTTGAGACAAAATGGAATGATATTAAAGTGATCATTGAATATGGAATGTTGTCCGAAGACAAGTTCTTTGACAAAGCGAAGAAGTTTGCCTTGTATCCAACAGTAGCAAATTCTTATTTTACATTTGATGAATTACTTGAAAAAACAAAAGATTCTCAAACAGATAAAGATGGAAATCACATTGTTTTATATGCTGCAAATAAAGATGCGCAACACAGTTATATCGAAGCAGCAACTTCAAAAGGATATGAAGTACTAATTTTAGACTCTCCTATTATTTCGCATTTAATGCAGAAACTAGAAGGTTCTGCTGAAAAAGTGAAATTTACAAGAGTTGATGCAGATCACATTGATAACTTAATTAAGAAAGACGACAATGTAATTTCTAAGTTATCTGATGAAGAAACAGCTACTTTAAAGCCCATTATTGAGGCTGCAGTAAATTCAAAAACATATACGGTTCAATTGGAAGCAATGGATTCTAATGCTTCTCCTTTTATCATTACAGTTCCTGAATTTATGCGAAGAATGAAAGAAATGCAAGCGTCTGGCGGCGGCGGCGGAATGATGGGTATGGGTAATTTCCCTGACATGTACAATTTAGTGGTAAACACAAATAGTCCATTGGCTTCTGACATCCTAAACAATAAGGATGCCGCAGCACAAACACATTTGATTTCTCAAGCTTTTGATTTGGCAAAATTATCTCAAAACCTATTGCATGGTGAAGAGTTGACAAACTTTATCAAACGTTCGTATGCGTTGATTAAATAAATCATATTCTTATCATTCTTGCAAGTGCAAGAAACTATAAAAACCAAAACCTCTTTGTGAAAACAGAGGGGTTTTTTTAATTAAAAACTTAAAATTTGAGGTTTATAAAATGGAAAATAATCAGTAAATTTATAAGCGCTTAAAAACCGTTTTATTCCGCAAAATCTTTATTATTTAAATTTTAGATTTATTTTTATTACATGTTATCCCGCAAAACACTCAACATCACCAAAGCAACTCAAAAAGATGCTGCTATACTCTCTAAACTAAGCGTTGCTGCTTTTTTACCAGCGCATGGGCATTCTGCTTCTAAAGAAATTATAGACGCCTATATCGCTGCTAATTTCAGTGAAGAAAATTTTAAAGCAGAACTTTCCAATCCAAAATTTCAATACCACCTGTTATATTACAAGGATGCAATTGCTGGATTTTCTAAAATTGCTTTTAACACAGAAAATCGGCACATCAAAGCTAAAAATAGTTCAAAAATGGAACGATTGTACCTTTTAGAGGAATTCTATAATTTAGGTTTGGGAAAAGAGTTGATGCACTTTAATATTGCTTTAGCAAAACAGCACAAGCAAGCGAGCATTTGGTTATTTGTTTGGGTAGAAAACACGAAAGCCATCGCCTTTTATAAAAAAACAGGATTTAAAAACGTAGGCGCGCATGATTTTGTATTGTCACCGACAAAAACGAATCCAAATCACGTTTTATCTTTAGAATTCTAAAATAATATAAAATTATGGATCTCTTTTGTGATCCTAAAAAAAAGAAAACTATGAAATTATCAGAAATTAAAAAGTGCTTAAAAAATCTAACACAAATAGGTTTTCAACTGCCAAATGGAAATCTTGTACAAGCTCATTTTCATGTCACTGAAGTTGGAAAAACAACAAAAAGCTATATTGATTGTGGGGGTAAAGTAAGACATGAAGAAAAAATAAACTTCCAGCTGTGGGAAGAAAAAGATTATGACCACAGATTGCATCCAGACAAGTTGCTGCAGATCATAGCGATGTCTGAAAAAATGTTTGAGTTAGCAGATTTAGAAATTGAAGTAGAATACCAAGGTAAAGAAACTATTGGCACCTATAACTTAGATTTCGATGGAACCTACTTTTTATTACAAGCAAAACTGACCGCTTGTCTCGCGGAAGATGCCTGCGGAATTGCCCCAGAAAAACCAAGAATTAGAATTTCTGACGCAGGTAGCGCAAATGCTTGTGAACCAAATTCTGGGTGTTGTTAAGAAAGGTACATCACTAATAAAATCAAGCTAACTTTAGACAGATACCCATAACAGGCGAAAGCTATTCTAAGGTTAGCACTTTTATTTATTCCAATTCAATGTCTTTAGAATTCTCTGAATAGGTTCTCCACTTCTCTAAGCAGTCCTTGATATCTTGAGGAACTTCAGAATTAAACTGCATAAAAGCACCCGTTGTTGGATGTGTAAATCCTAATGTTTTCGCATGTAAAGCTTGCCTTGGCAACACTTTAAAACAATTGTGGACAAACTGCTTGTATTTCGTGAAAGTAGTTCCTTTTAAAACAGTATCACCACCATAGCGCTCATCGTTAAAAAGTGTATGTCCAATATGCTTAAAGTGTGCTCTAATTTGATGGGTTCTTCCCGTCTCAAGCTTGCACTCTACTAAGGTAACATACGTTAATCTTTCTAAAACTTTATAGTGCGTAACTGCATGTTTTCCAAAATCTCCATCAGGAAAAACCGCCATTTGCAATCTGTTTTTTAAGCTCCTACCAATATTCCCTTCAATACGACCTTCATCTTCAGCAACATTACCCCAAACTAATGCGTAATACAAACGCTCCGTTGTTCTGTCAAAAAATTGACGTGATAAATTTGCCATTGCAAATTCAGTTTTTGCAACCACCAATAAACCACTGGTATCTTTATCTATTCGATGCACCAAACCAGGTCTCTCGTTCGAATTTGTTGGTAAATTTTCTATGTGATGAATTAAACCATTGACCAAAGTTCCAGAATAATTCCCATGCCCTGGATGTACTACCATTCCTGCGGGTTTATTGACCACAATTACGGCAGCATCCTCGTAAATTATATCCAAAGGAATATCTTCCGCAACCAATAAGCTCTCTGCCGGTGGATATGCTAAAACAATCCGAACCACATCATTTGGTTTTACCTTATGATTTGATTTCACTGGGATTTCATTTACCAAAACATTTCCTGCCTTTGCAGCTTGTTGCAACTTACTTCTAGTTGCGTTTTCAATAAAATTCATTAAAAACTTGTCCACTCTTAATGGTTCTTGCCCAACACTTGCTACGAACTTATGGTGCTCGTATAATTCTTCGTTTTCTAAATCTTGACTCTGATTTTCCTGCAAAATGATTTTTTTATTTTTTTATTATTTAATTCAACAACACCCACTAAAAACCTCATTACCTTCCTTTTCCGTCGCCTAAAACTAAATCTAAAATAGAATTTAACGCAACCTTATCTCCTTTATTTATAGTTTTCCCTTTAAAGCGAATTCCTCTCACAACATCTTTCCCAATATCCCTTACAAAGGTAAAATCGGTTCCAATGTGCAAGCCCATAGCTCGCAATTGAGAAGATGCCTGTCTTTTTGTTCGACCGTTTAAATCTGGAACTGTAACATCTCTATATTTCGACGGGTTTAAAGTTAAATATATTTTACGCTTTTCTTTTACGAAATCACCTGCTTCTGGCGTTTGTTCAATAACTGATTTTCTTGGATATGCAGGATTAAAACTTGCACTGTCAATAATTTTATATGCCAAATCTAATTCCTGTAATTTTACGGCCACATCTGCTAAATTTAGTTTCTGTAAATCTGGAACTTGTATTTTTTGATCGTGATTCGTAGTAATTCCCAACCAAAATTTTAATCCAAAAACAAACAACAACAAAGCAACAATCGCAATTGCTATTTGCATAAAAAAAGTTTTACTTTTTAAAAACTGAAACACCGACATACCGTTTTTTTTAGTCCCACAAATATATAAAAACTAAACGTTGCTGATTCTATTTATATTTTGATAAATTTGTTTTATCAGATTTAGCAAAATGAAGAAAAATATTGCCATTATAATGGGTGGTTATTCTACCGAAGTAAACATTTCCATAAAAAGCGGAAATGTAGTCTATGACCACTTGGACAGAGAAAAATACATGCCGTATAGAATACTGATTTCGGAAGAAAAGTGGGTTGCTTTAGATGCCCTTGACACTGAATATTCCGTTGATAAAAATGACTTTTCATTCGTACTGAAGGGTAAAAAAATTCTTTTCGACTGCGTTTTTAACGCGATTCACGGCACACCAGGTGAAGACGGAGCACTTTTAGCGTATTTAAATCTGATCCAATTAAAACATACCTCTGCCCCCTTTTATCAAATGGCGCTAACCTTTAATAAAAGAGATACGCTAAGCGTTGTGCAGGCTTATGGAATTAAAACGGCAACTGCGGTGTATTTAAATAAAGGGGATGCTATTGATCTTGATGCCATTATTTCTAAAGTTGGACTGCCGTGTTTTATAAAGCCAAACAAAGCAGGATCTAGCTTCGGAATTTCAAAAGCACACACAAAAGAAACTATTTTACCTGCAATAACAATAGCATTTAAAGAAGATACTGAAATTTTAATTGAATCTTTTTTAGAAGGGACGGAAGTGTCTGTAGGCATCATATCATTCGAAGGGATAACCAAAGTATTGCCCATTACAGAGATTGTTTCAGAAAATGATTTTTTTGACTATGAAGCAAAATACAATGGAAAATCAGAAGAAATTACACCCGCAAGAATTACAGAAAAACAGCAAGAAAAAGTTAAAAAAGCTGCAAAAAAAATATATGAAATTTTAAATCTGACAGGGATTTCAAGATCTGAATTTATTTTCGTGAACGACGAGCCCTATTTCCTAGAAATAAATATGGTACCTGGATTAACAGCTGAAAGTATTTTGCCGCAACAGGCGCTCGCAGCAGGAATTTCTTTACAAAGTTTGTTTGGCAATGCAATTACCACGGCACTAAAAAAATAAGCGTGGAACCGCGACTATAAAAAATAAATTTGCGTATAATTTATACCTTAA
>DPRC01000090.1:12291-23521 GCA_003537695.1 Polaribacter sp. | reverse complement strand
TAGGCCATTATGATATCATTGAACGAGGAGTGACCCTTTTTGATGAGCTTATTATTGCCATTGGAATCAATGCTGATAAAAAAAACATGTTTTCCTTAGCGGAACGTAAAAAGTTTATAGAAGCTTGTTTTGGCAACCACCCAAAAATAAAAGTAGTGACTTATGAAGGATTAACCGTTCATTTCTGTGAGGAAAACAAGGTTGATTTCATTTTACGAGGACTCCGAAATCCTGCAGATTTTGAGTTTGAAAAGGCCATTGCACATACCAACCGAGATTTATCAAAAATAGAGACTGTATTTTTATTAACCGCAGCGAGCACCTCTTATATTTCCTCCTCTATTGTCCGAGATGTTATCAGAAATAACGGTGATTACACCAAATTAGTACCAAAACCTGTGCGTATTAAAGCGCAAGCTTCATGAAAAACTTAGCATTCCTTACCCTTCTTCTTTTCGCTTTTTCCTGCGATAATTCGTCCAATAACACCCTTGATTTCACAACGCAATTCGAGCAATCAGGAGGAACAGAAACCCCCACATACCAAGATATAATTTCTTACTATGAAAAATTAGCAGAAGCCTATCCACAAATATCTTTATTTTCATTTGGTCAAACAGATTCAGGAGCACCGCTGCATTTAGCCGTCTATGCCGCTGAAGGAATATACAATATTGAGGAAATCACCAATTCTCCAAAAAATAAAATTTTAATCAATAATGGAATTCACCCCGGAGAATCTGATGGGATTGATGCTTCGATGCTTTTATTAAGAGATATTGTTCAAAGTGACAGTCTTCAGCAGCAATACAAGAATACTATAATTGCTGTAATTCCTGTCTATAATGTTGGTGGTTCTTTGAATAGAAATTCCCACTCTAGAGCAAATCAAAATGGACCTGTCACTTACGGATTTAGAGGAAATGCGCGGAATTTTGATTTGAATAGAGATTTCATAAAACAAGATACTAAGAATACTGCAGCATTCTCTGAGATTTTCCACACCGTAAATCCAGCTGTCTTTGTTGACAATCATGTAAGTAACGGAGCTGATTACCAATATGCCCTTACCCATTTATTTACCCAGCACAATAAATTAGGTGGCAGCCTAGGGGCTTTTTTAGAAACTGAAATGCGTCCTCAAATTGAAGCATCATTGAAGGCAAAAGACATCTTAATCACACCCTATGTAAATGTATGGGGAACAACTCCAGAAAAAGGTTTTTCCCAATTTTTAGATGGCCCAAGATATTCTACAGGCTATACCTCCTTGTTTCACACATTGGGCTTAATGATTGAAACACATATGCTAAAACCCTACAAAACAAGAGTTACACAAACCTATGCATTGTTGCTTTCGGTGCTTGATTTTACAGAAAATAATGCAGGAAAAATAAAAAACCTACGAGCAAATGCCAGTGCTGAAGTTTTAAAAAACAAAACATATCCTATTGCATATATAGTGGACCGAGAAAATCCAACATTCTTAAATTTCAAAGGATACGAAGCAACAACCATCGAAAGTGCAGTAACTAATGGGAAACGTTTGTTTTATGACACTACAAAACCTTTTACAAAAGAGGTACCCTATTTTAATAACTTTCTAGCTGAAAAAGAGGTGCAGATACCCAAAGCTTATATTTTAAAACAGGGATGGCATAAAATTGTAGACAGACTCACAACAAATAATATTGCATTTACACGCTTTCAAAAAGATACAACCCTCTCCGTAAATGTGCAGCACATTGCTAATTACAAAACGAGCAAAAACCCGTATGAAGGTCATTACTTTCACTTTAACACCAGCGTATCTGAAACAACCAAAGCAATGACATTTAATGCTGGAGACCTCTATATTTCTACCCAGCAGAATGGTGTACGATATGTAATGGAAACCCTAGAAGCAGTGGCCACAGACTCCTTTTTTAATTGGAATTTTTTCGATACTATTTTACAGCAAAAAGAAGGCTATTCTTCCTATGTATTTGAAGATATTGCGGAAGCCTTTTTACTTCAAAACCCAGAATTCAAGAAACTCTTTGATGCCAAACTTAAAAAGGACAACTCTTTTGCTGAAAACCCAAAAGCACAATTAGATTTTATTTATAAAAACTCACCTCATTATGAAAAAGCACATTTACGATTGCCTGTGTATAAAGTTTTCTAAAATTGGACTGCTGTTGAAGTTTTTTGTTTTTTCATGTTTAGTATTTAGTTTTATGAGTTGTATGAACACACCAAATCTCCATAAGAAAGGCTTAAAAGAAATTGCAAAAGAGCTGATGATACATGCTAAATATGCTGCATTCATCACCGTAGATACTTTGGGGGTTGCACATGTGCGTGCGATGGATCCGTTTTTACCAGAAGAGGATTTTACAGTTTGGATGGGAACCAACCCTAAAAGCCTAAAAGTTGCTCAAATTCACAATAACAACGCAGTGTCACTGTACTATTTTGACAAAGAGAATGCTGGATATATTACGTTGCAAGGCATTGCAACTATTGTAAATGCAAAGGATAAAAAGGAGCGCTATTGGAAAAAAGAGTGGAAAAGCTTTTATAAAAATAAAACGACTGACTATGTTTTGATCAAGTTTGTGCCCAATAAAGCGACAATTATCAGCGAAAAATACCAAGTTTTAGGAGATTCAATTACCTGGGAAGCTCCAAAGTTAAATTTATAATTTAGACCGTAGCATCTAAAAATACAGAGACTGCCTTTAAAATTCTGATGTACTATCACTTCCCTCAGCTATTTCCAGAACTCCCAATCTCGGTAAAGGATTTCTTATCTGTTATAATTCAGAATCATTCTTTTTTCCTAGTGAAGTACAAAAACATATAAATTACCTTTCTTTTTATTCGTAACTTGTTGACTTAAAATATGTACAAGTGAATTTAAACTTATCAGTTAACGGAAAATTGCATGCAATTGAAGCACCAGAAGAAATGCCCTTACTTTGGGCAATTAGAGATGTAATAGGCCTCACAGGTACAAAGTTTGGCTGTGGTGTAAATCAATGTGGCGCTTGCTCTGTTCTTTTAAACGGCCAGCTTACAAAGTCTTGTAGCATTCCTGTTTCGCAGGCAATTGAGAAAGAAATACTCACGATTGAGGGAACTTCAAAAAATTTAGAATTTTTAAGACAGGCTTGGTCTGATGGCAATGTGCCACAATGTGGATACTGTCAATCTGGACAATTAATAGCGGCCACCTCACTTCTTGACACTACAGAAAACCCTACAGATAAGGATATAGATACCGTTATGAGTGCAAACATCTGTAGATGTGGCACCTATACCCGAATTAAAAAAGCAATCCACCAAGCCGTTGCCATTAAAAACGAAAGTATATGAGCACCATTCATAAAATAGATAGAAGAGATTTTGTGAAGCTACTGGGACTGGCTACTGGCGGTATTGTACTAGGTTGTTCTATTGGAACTGACGAAAAAAACTTTATTCCCACAAAGGATTCAAAAGGGTTTCACCCCAATTTATTTATTCACTTAGAAAAAAACGGAAACATTACGATCATCGCTTCCCGTTCAGAAATGGGACAGGGAATTAGAACCTCACTGGCTTCTGCGATTGCAGATGAATTAGAAGCAGATTGGAAATTTATTTCTGTAAAACAAGCTATTGGGCATGAAAAATACGGCAATCAAAATACCGATGGGTCCAGAAGTGTAAGAACACAATTAACCCCGATGCGTAAAATGGGTGCGAGTGCAAAAATGATGTTGCTTGCTGCTGCTGCAAAAAAATGGAATGTTGCCATAGAAGATTGCAGTGCCAAAAATCATTTTATACTTAATAAAAACACACAAGAATCCCTTTTCTTTGGTGATTTAGTCGCCGAAGCTTCTATGGTAGCTGTTCCTAGCGATGAAAGCATACAACTAAAAGACGTTAAAGATTTTAAATTTATAGGAAAAACCTTAAAAAGTGTTGATTTAAAAGATTTTACGCATGGAACTGCAGCATATGGTATGGATATTCGACTGCCCAATATGAAATTTGCAGCCATTGCAAGATGTCCTGTTGCTTTTGGTACCCTGAAAAAATTTAATAAAAGATATGCTGAAGAAGTTACTGGTGTTGAAACCGTTTTTGAACTACCTCGAATAATTCCACCTACCGGTAAATTTTTTGGAATGTTCGGAGGAATGGTCGTCATCGCGAAAAATACATGGGCTGCATTTCAAGGAAAAACAAATTTGGACATTGAATGGAATCCTGGAGCGAACGCATCCTTTGATTCTGAAACCTTTAAAAAAACGCTCACTTCGCGCGTGCATTCCACAGGTAAACTAGTTCCTGGAGGGCATGGAAATGTTACGGCTGCCTTTGAAGTAGCTGCAAAATTAATTGAAGCCACCTATCATGTTCCTTTTTTGGCACACAGTCCCATGGAAGTGCCCAATGCGACTGCTTGGTTTCAAGGGAATACTATAGAAGTTTGGGCACCTGTTCAAGATCCTCAAACTGCCCGTAGCGAGTTGTCTCATTTCTTTGAGATTCCCGAGGAGAATATTACCATAAATGTTACCTTTTTAGGGGGTGGATTTGGCCGAAAATCAAAATCAGACTTTGTGGTAGAAGCGGTTGCTATTTCAAAAAAGATAAAAGCGCCCGTTCAAGTTGTATGGACCCGTGAAGACGATATACAGCACGATTTTTACCATGCGACAAGTGCACAATACCTCAAAGGCTCTTTGAATCGAAAAGGAGAGGTTACAGGTTGGCTGCAGCGAGTCGGCTTCCCTTCTATTGTATCTTCTTTTAAACCCTTCTCTGAATACGCCTCTGGCTTTGAACTGAACCAAGGATTTACCAATAACCCTTATCTTTTAGAAAATTTTAGATTGGAAAATGTGCAAGCAGAAGCCAATGTAAGAATTGGATGGATGCGCTCAGTTGTGCACATTCATAGTGGATTTGGCATTAACTCTTTTATTGACGAATTGGCATTTGTAGCAAAAAAAGATCCTATAAAATTTCATTTAGACTTGCTTGGAGAAGATCGAATTACCAATGGGGATTCCGCTTTTCCCTTTTATTCTAAGCGCTTAAAAAATGTATTAAACAAGACAGCTACTGCGGCTGGATGGGGTAAAAAATTACCAAAAAATCATGGATTGGGAGTTGCCATTCATTACAGTTTTTACAGCTATGTTGCTACCATTGTAGAAGTATCTGTGCTCAATAAAAAAGTGAAAGTAGAAAATATTTGGACGACCATCGATTGCGGATTGGCCTTAAATAAAGACAATATTAAAAATCAGTTAGAAGGTGCGGCAATTTTTGGAATGTCGATAGCCCTATATGGAAAGATTTCTATGGAGGAGGGTGCCGTAGCTCAAAACAATTTCTACGACTACCAGATGACACGGATGCAAGATGCACCAAACATTCACATTAACATTGTAGATGCCATGAAAGAACCGCCAACAGGTGTTGGAGAGCCCGGAGTTCCTGTGATTGCTCCAGCTATTTGCAACGCCATATTCAATGCCACCGGAGAACGTGTGCGAAGTTTGCCGCTAAGTGATTTAGGAATGGTTTAATTAATTACAACAGTGGTAACTAAAAAATCCGAGACAATGTCTCGGATTTTTTAGTTACTTTAATTGCTATTACTTTATATTTTCTAAAGCTTATACTCTCCTAAAGGTTTTGGAAAGTCTTCTGGGTTTGCAGCCAAATGATATCTTGGATCGTCAATATCTTCTTCGATGATGTTTAAGAAGATCGGACTTGACTTATGCAACAGAAGCTTACAGTCTTCACTTAAATGTTTTAGAGTCACTTTTTTACCTGCAGCCTGATATTTTTCTACCAAACCAAAAATAGCTTCGATCGCAGAATGATCTGAAACACGTGCTTCTATAAAGTCTATTTCAATACTTTCTGGATCCGTTTTCACATCAAACTTTTCGTTAAAGGCAGTAATACTTCCAAAAAATAAAGGTCCCCAGATTTCATAAACTTTTGTACCATCCTCTCGAATGCGTTTTCTAGCTCTAATACGTCTTGCACTTTCCCAAGCAAACACCAACGCACTTACAATGACACCAGAAATAACAGCAATTGCCAAATCAAATATAACCGTTAATGCAGACACCAGAATTAGTACAAAAAGATCTGTCTTGGGTATCTTATTTAAAATTCTAAAACTAGACCACGCAAAGGTACCTATGACCACCATAAACATAACTCCTACTAAAGCAGCAATCGGTACTTGCTCTATATACGAAGAAGCAAAAAGAATGAACATTAATAACATAACTGCCGCAGTAATTCCAGATAAACGGCCACGTCCCCCGCCTTTTATATTGATAATAGATTGACCAATCATAGCACAACCACCCATACCACCAAACAAACCTGTAAGAATATTAGCACCACCTTGTGCAACACATTCCCGGTTAGAGTTTCCACGAGTTTCTGTTAAATCGTCAATTAAATTTAAGGTCATTAGCGATTCAATCAATCCGATAGCCGCTAATATTAAAGCGTATGGAAAAATAAATTTTAATGTTTCAAAGTTCATCGGAATTCTAGAAAAAGTTTCTAAAACGGGTACAGGAAAACCACCTTTTAAGCCATTTCCGCCACCATCTTTAATAAAAGAACCAACAGTAGCAGCATCTAAATTAGAGAAAATTACAATTCCTGTTACCACCAAAATAGCAATCAGTGCTTCCGGTAATTTTTGTGTTGCTTTTATTTTTGGCAATCCCCACATGATACACATAGTCAATGCCACCAATCCGATCATATACCACAATGAAATCCCTTCTAACCATACTTTTTCTCCTCCAATGGTTTGTTTAAACATTCCTAGTTGCGATAAAAAAATCACAATTGCCAGACCATTTACAAATCCCATCATAACAGGATGCGGAATTAATCTTACAAATTTACCAAGTTTTAATACCCCTGCTAAAACCTGTATGACCCCCATTAAAATAACTGTTAAAAAGAGATAGTATAATCCCAAGTCTTCACCTGGATTCCCCATGTCATTCCCCTGAGCTACTAAAGAAACCATTACGACTGCTAAAGCGCCCGTTGCTCCTGAAATCATTCCTGGACGTCCACCAAAGATCGAAGTGATTAAACCTACCATAAATGCAGCATATAGTCCAACTAATGGATCTACGCCAGCAACAAAGGCAAATGCCACAGCTTCAGGTACTAATGCCAATGCCACGGTAATACCGGATAGCACGTCATTTCTTACGTTTTTTACTCTTTTGGTAATAAATTCAGTCATAATTTAGTTGCTTTTTGCACGGCGGCAAAGATAGAAGGTTTTTCGAGAATATCACATTTTCAGGAAAGTATCATACACCAGTTCAATATTTTTATATGAATTTTGAAGAGCATCTGTAATTGCTGTCTGATTTTTAAAAACTGCAATTGTAATTCCTTCCTCTAATTGCGGAACCAATACTTCTTCCGAGTCAGAAGTCATGAGAAACCAGAAAGTTTCCTTTAATTTTAATCCATCTTGAAAATAAGTGTGATATGTAGTAATGAGTGGCTTTACCAACTTTAAATTGGAAATACCACATTCTTCTTCTACTTCTCTAATTGCAGCTTCTTCTGTGGACTCTCCTAATTCAATTCTTCCTTTTGGTAAATCCCATTTTTCAGATCTATAAATAAATAATATTTCCTTATTTGGGTTCAAGACTAAACCTCCTGCAGCTGAAACGGTGTGAAAAGACTTTATAAAAGCATTCCAACCTTTCTCTAAATCAGGTGTATATAAGTTTACACCCTTAATATCTTTATTTTTTAATTTATGGATAATTTCTTCTACAACACTATTCTTGAGAATATAAATAGGGTAGCTATTCTCTTTTTTTTGTGAAGATGTCACAATAATTGGTTTATCATTTACAAAAACTACATACATTTGCATTATGATTTTAAACAAAGATACGGCAAAAAAAACAGCTGAGCTTTTACTTAAGGTGAAGGCTATTAAGTTAAATCCTGGTGAACCTTTCCAATGGGCATCTGGTTGGAAATCTCCAATTTACTGTGACAATAGAGTAACACTTTCGTATCCCCCAGTTCGTATTTTCTTAAAAGAAGAAATTGCAAAAATTGTGGAAAGACAATATGGAAAACCAGATGTAATAGCGGGTGTTGCAACCGGTGCTATTGCAATAGGCATATTAGTTGCGCAAGAGCTAGGAGTTCCCTTTGTATATGTAAGGCCTGAACCAAAAAAACATGGAAGAAAAAACCAAATTGAAGGATATTTAGAGTCCGGACAAAATGTTGTGGTCATTGAAGATTTAATTAGCACAGGAAATAGCAGCCTGAATGCTGTAGTCGCTTTAAAAGAGGCTGGAGCAGTAGTTAAAGGTATGATTGCCATCTTTTCTTATGGATTTGACATTGCCACCCAGAACTTTAAAGACAAGAATATAAATTTAATTACTTTAAGTAATTACGAAAATTTATTAGAACAAGCTCTAGATAGCAGCTATATCTCAGAAAAAGAACTCATTACCTTGCACGAATGGAGACGCGATCCAAGTACTTGGAAACAATAAAATAGATACGCACATGAATATAGAAGGAAATACAATACGCTTAGAAAAATCTCAAGAACACTTATTTAATTTTTTTAGTGACGTAAAAAATTTTGAACAAATTATGCCCGAAAACATCAATAAGTTTGAAGTTGACGGAGATTCGTTTTTATTCGGTTTGCCTGGATTGCCAGAAATTAGACTCGTTTTAAAGGAAAAAACACCCTTTTCAAATGTTACTTTGGGCGCCGCTAGTAGCAAATTACCTTTTACACTGAGTGCGAATATTAAGGAAATTACAGAAAACAAAAGCGAGGTTTCTTTAATTTTTGAAGGTGACTTTAACCCTATGATGGCCATGATGATTACAAAACCCTTAAATAAATTTGTAACCACATTATCTGAAAATATTGGGAAACTTTAGAGAAAGGAAATTTCTTTAATCCCAAACTCTAATACACGCTCATCTTCTAAAGCTACTTGCAGTTTGCCTTCCTCAGAAACTCCAAGAACCATGCCCATAAATAAAGCATCCTTACTATCTTTAAACATTGTAGGGATGTTTTTTTTATACAACACATGAAGATATGCAGTTTCTAGTGCTTTAAACTCTTTTGCTTCTAAAAGCGCAATTTTTAATTTCAATTTTAAAATAATCTTTTTTAAGAGACTGTCTAAATCAAAGTTTTGATGTCGCAACAACTGCAAAGAACTTGCTTTCTCCAAAGAAGCCGGAAAATCTGTTTGATTTACATTTAAACCTATTCCAATAACAGCAGATGATATTTCTGTTCCTTTTAAACTATTTTCAATTAAAATACCACATGTTTTTTTATTTCCTGACAGAATGTCGTTTGGCCATTTAATGGCTACATCAGGTATATTTTCCGCTAATAATACCTCAAAAATAGCTAAAGAAACCGCAAAGTTCAGATGCCTTTTTTCTGAAACATGAAATGAGTTAAACCTCACGAAGACACTAAAAATCAAGTTCTTAAAGGGCTCAGACACCCAACTACTTCCCTGTTGCCCTCTTCCTTTTAGCTGAGAGTCTGCAGCTACCACAGTAAAATTTTCAATGGCGGAAGTTAGTGCCAAATCTTTTAAAAAAGAATTGGTAGAGTCGATGGCACTAAGTTTGATTATTTTCAAGTGTTAAATAAAGTGTAAAGTAGTTCAATAATACACAAAATACTCGCAAAAATAGAATAACTTTGCATTTAAATTAGAAAAGAATTAATGACTAAAAAGCAAGTAAGTACAGACGATTTAATCGCTGTAATATTTCAAGGAATTGAAGAGGTTAAGGGAGAAAATATTCAGTTGCTAGACTTACGAGATATTGAAAATACCGTATGTGATTATTTTATAATCTGCTCTGGTAATTCGAACACACAAGTAAAAGCAATTTCTAGTTCTATTCAAAAAACAGTAAGCAAACAAATCAGGGACAAACCTTGGCATATTGAAGGTGAGAACAATGCTGAATGGGTTTTAATGGATTATGTACATGTTGTGGTGCATGTTTTTCAAAAGCAGATCAGAGACTATTATGATATAGAAAGTCTTTGGGGAGATGCAAAAATTACAGAAATTAAACCAGCTTAAATTTTTATATAAAATAAAATGGACGAAAATAAAAAGGAAAACAATAAAAACACACCCAAGTTTAAATTCAATACTTATTGGATTTACGGCGCTGTCATACTACTTTTAATTAGTTTTCAGATTTTTAGTGGTGGTGATTTAGCAACACAAAGTATCTCTAAAAACGAATTTAATGAAGTTTTAAGAGAAAACGATATCTCTAAAATCATCGTTGTAAATAACAATGTTGCACAAGTTTTTATAAAGGAAGATGCCCTAAGTAAAAGCAAATATCAAAAACTCACCAATTCTGCTTTCTACAGAAAAGGAGAATCTTTGTATGAATACAACTTTGGTGATTTGCAAAATTTTGAAAATGATTTAGAGCGCGCTCGAAAAGAAAATCAATTAACTTTTGATTTAAAAAATGAAGGAAGAACAAGCATGGTGGACACCTTACTTGGTTTTTTACCTTTTATTATATTGATTGCCGTTTGGTTGTTTTTTATGAAAAGAATGTCTGGTGGCGGTGCAGGTGCTGGAGGCGGAGGTCAGATCTTTAGTATTGGAAAATCGAAAGCTAAGTTATTTGACAAAGACACGAAAGTAAAAACAACTTTTGCCAATGTTGCAGGTTTAGAAGGTGCTAAAGAAGAGGTTCAAGAAATTGTAGACTTCCTAAAGAACCCAGAAAAATACACCTCCTTAGGTGGTAAGATACCTAAAGGAGCACTTTTAGTAGGACCTCCTGGAACTGGAAAAACTTTATTAGCCAAAGCAGTAGCAGGTGAAGCTGAAGTTCCTTTCTTCTCTTTATCTGGTTCTGATTTTGTAGAGATGTTTGTAGGTGTAGGTGCTTCTAGAGTGCGTGATTTATTTAAACAAGCGGCCCAAAAATCGCCATCAATTATCTTTATTGATGAGATTGATGCGGTGGGAAGAGCGCGAGGTAAGAATAGTATGACTGGTGGAAATGATGAGCGTGAGAACACATTAAACCAATTGTTGACAGAAATGGATGGTTTTGGAACCGATACCAATGTAATTGTAATTGCAGCAACCAATAGAGCAGATGTTTTAGA
>DPRC01000090.1:6102-11884 GCA_003537695.1 Polaribacter sp. | reverse complement strand
GAAATTTTCGAGGTACATATTAAACCCTTAAAACTAGGGGACGATGTGAAAATTGAATTTTTAGCCCAACAAACTCCAGGATTCTCTGGAGCAGATATTGCAAACATGTGTAACGAGTCTGCTTTAATTGCTGCCAGACATGGTAAAAAAGCTATTGAACATCAAGACTTCTTAGATGCTGTAGACAGAATTGTTGGTGGTCTTGAAAAGAAAAATAAAGTCATCACACCCAAAGAAAAAGAAGTCATTGCTTTTCACGAGGCTGGACATGCCACTGTAAGTTGGATGCTAGAGCATGCCGCACCTTTGGTGAAAGTAACCATTGTGCCTAGAGGACAATCTTTGGGAGCTGCCTGGTACTTGCCAGCAGAACGCTTAATTGTACAAACAGAGCAAATGCTGGATGAAATGTGTGCCACCTTAGGAGGTAGGGCTGCAGAAAAAATTATTTTCAATAAAATTTCTACCGGTGCATTGAGCGATTTAGAAAAAGTAACAAAGCAAGCCAGAGCAATGGTGACTGTTTACGGATTGAATGAGGCAGTGGGTAATATTACTTATTATGATTCATCTGGTAATGATTCATTTGTAAAACCTTACAGTGAAGATACCGCAAGAACAATTGATAAGGAAATTTCTAAAATGATTGAGGCACAGTATCAAAGAGCTGTGGAACTCTTAGATAATAACAAAGAAAAACTAACGGTATTAGCAGAACTCCTATTAGAAAAAGAGGTTATTTTTAAGGATGACTTGCAAAAAATATTTGGAAAAAGACCTTTTGACGAAATAGAAGAAAAAGTTGCAGAAGTAATTGAAGAAAAAGAAGATATTCCCGCAACGAAAAACGCTGATGAGGAGTAATTTAATGTTCTACAATTGCAATAATGAATTTTTTAAAAAAAATATTTAATAAAACACTCAAAGAAAATCTAGAGATAAAGACACATGAGGTCAATTTATCTCTAGACGACTTGTTTGTCCATAATTTCATTGAAAAAGGTGGAAAATTTTTATATTGTTTAGAGGAAAAAGAGCTCGCAATGCATCTTAAAAGTATTTTATCTGAGAATAATTGGAAAAAAATATTTCTAACAAACCCTAATATACTACCTTTTTTAAACCAAAAAGAGATTGCTGTTGATAGGGAGTTTAAAAAATCCATTCCTTTTTTTACAACTTGTGAACATTTAATTGCCGATCATGGAGATGTACTCTTTTCGTCCAATCAACTTAGTAGCAAAAAGCTCTCTGAGTTTTCTGACAACTTCATTGTGGTTGCAAGAACAAGTCAGCTCGTTGAAAATACAGGTCAAGGATTAACAGGTCTCAAGGCGAATGCAAAGCACGCAATACCTACGAACATTTCGGCAGTTAAAAATTATAAAATTAATAAAACTGCGGATAATCTTCTAAACTACGGTAACAGTAATTCAAAAAACTTATATTTGCTCCTTTTAGAAGATTTATAATATGCGCAACCTTTTAAGAAGGAGTCTTTCCGGAATCATTTATGTTTTAATATTTGTGTCTGCTATTCTTTTCTCCAAAGAATCCTATATTGTATTAGTCGCTTTTTTTGCTATTATTGCGATTTATGAACTTTCTAAAATAACCAAATTTAAAAGTATTATTTCTTATATATTATTTGGTCTTGCTTTATTTTTAATGCTCAAAAGACCCAACAGTTACGCCATAAAAATGGTTTTAGGAATCAACATATTATCCTCTTTGTACCTAATCTATCAATTGTTTGCAAAAAAAGATATTGTGTATGTATCAGATAGAGAAAAGCTAGGGTTGACCATTCGATATCTAATTTTTTCTTTTTGTTTTCTAATTTTATTACCCTTCTACAATCAAAACTATACTCCGTACTTGATGATTACCGTTTTAATGCTTATCTGGGTGAATGATAGTTTTGCTTTTATCGTTGGAAAGAATTTCGGAAGAACTAAATTATTTGTTTCTGTATCGCCAAAAAAAACCATAGAAGGATTTATTGGGGGTTTTGTTTTTACACTCATCGCTGCCTACCTTATTCGTATTAGTCCCTTACATCTAGATTTCTCTTTGATACATTGGTTTGCGATTGCTGCAATCATATCTATTATTGGGACCATTGGTGATTTGGTAGAGTCTAAGTTAAAGAGGCAAGCAAAAATAAAAGACAGTGGCACTATAATGCCAGGTCATGGAGGAATTTTAGATCGGTTAGATAGCTTGTTATTCGCTGCTCCGTTTGTATATTTGTATATTAATTTTATTATTTAAAAATGATTCGTTTTCATAAAGAAGGGTACAAGATTATTGTAATTGCATTTATTTTGTCTATCACAAGTATATTATTGGCAGAAAAACTTATTGAAACTACTTGGTTGGTAAAAGCCATTCAAATTGTAGTTTTAGGCTTGCTATTTACTGTATTGCAGTTTTTTAGAAATCCAAAAAGAGCAACTACTTTAGATGCTACTACAATTATAGCTCCGGTAGACGGAAAAGTAGTTGTGATTGAGGAAGTGGAAGAGCAAGAATATTTTAAAGACAAAAGATTGCAAGTCTCTATATTCATGTCACCAATTAACGTGCATGTTACAAGGTATGCCATGAGTGGTCTTATTAAATATAGTAAGTACCATCCCGGTAAATATTTAGTTGCTTGGCATCCGAAAGCGTCTACAGACAACGAAAGAACCTCTGTTGTTATCGACAATACTACTTTTGGAGAAGTATTGTACCGACAAATTGCGGGTGCACTGGCTAGAAGAATTGTAAACTATGCAAAAGAAGGGGATACTGTAATTCAGGGAGCAGACGCAGGTTTTATCAAATTTGGTTCTCGGGTAGATTTATACTTACCACTTGGTACAGAATTAACTATAAAATTAGGAGATACCGTCAAAGGCGGAACTCAAGTTATTGCAAAAAAATAAATATGGATTCTGATTTAGACCTCGCGTTTAAAGAGGCATTTAAAGCAATTTCAAAATTAAAAGAACCGGTAGCTGCGGATATTATGCTGAAGTTTTATGCATACTACAAACAAGCTACTGCGGGCAGTAAGTTTCCATTTGAGGGAAAGTTAGATGTTCGCAATGCTTTTAAAATAAATGCTTGGATGCAGTTAAAAGACATGTCTTCTGACCAGGCTAAAAAAGAATATATCAAATTAGCAACGACCGTTTTAAAAAACAGAAAATAAATACCCGCCTTTATTCTGAGAAAGCTATTGTTGGCTGAAGGTTCTCATAATTAATTGAAACCTTTTTTTATTACTCGCAAAAACTGATACCAAAGACGACATATTAAAAACTCCCTGATGTTATGCTCTTTTTTACACCAATTCTGGCAAACAAAAAAAACAGAATACGTACTATAAAGCGCTGATTACTTCAAATTTTCTAAGGCTTTTTTTAATGTATCGTATTTAAAAACAAAACCTTTATCCGTTATCTTCTTTGAGGACAACCTGCTTCCTTGTAAGAGAATAACTGCCAATTCTCCAAAGACTAATTTCAATAAAAAACCAGGAACCGCAATTGGAATGAATGGCCTTCTTAGCACCTTCGCTAATGTTTTAGAAAAGGTGTTACTGTTGCTGTGTTCCGGCGCTACGGCATTGTAAACTCCCGAAATATTTTCTTCAACGGTCTTTATGAACATCGCACATAGATCGTCGATATGAATCCATGGCATAAACTGTTTTCCAGAACCTAAAGGAGAAATCACAGGTGTTTTCATTTTTTCTAAAGCACCTCCCTTCCTAGACAATACAACCCCTGTTCTTAAAATTGTCACTGGGATGTCTCTTCTTTTAAATTGTGCTCCGGCAGCTTCCCATTCTTTGCAAACTACACCTAAAAAATCAATCCCTGCAGGATCTGATTCTTTATAAATAATAGCTGTAGTCTTGGCACCATAATAATTACTTCCCGAGGAAGAAATAAATCCTTTTAAAGAAATGTTTTTTTCTTTAATTTTTTGGAAGACTAAATTAGCGGTGTCTACCCTACTTGCTGTAATCACTTTTTTTCTTTCTTTTGTCCATCGTTTATCAGCAATTCCAGCACCTGCTAAGTGTATAATATATTCTATATTTTCTATAGCTTCGTCCGCTATAAACCCCTTAGAAATATCCCACATAAATTCATTTGCTAACCTAGGGCTCCTGCTTAGCACCCTTACATCGTGCTTTCTTTCAATTAAGAGTTGCGTTAGTCTTGTGCCTACTAAACCTGTTCCTCCTGTTATTAATATTTTTGCCATGTTGCAAAGATAAAAACCCAATCGAGAAGATTGTCTTTTGTTTACATAAAATTTAATGTTCGAAGAATTCTAATGCTAGTATCCCTGACGTATCCCAATCAAAGTACTCCTAAATTCACGGTAAGAAAAGGTTTTAACAATAATTACTAAATTCATTTTAAAATAAAACGATAGACTACACCCTTATTTTTGTAATTCTCTAGTTATCCATGGAAATAGTCTGTTTGATTTTTAACTTTAAAAAAATGGAATTATTTTTTTTACATTAAAAATTTACGAATTACGTAAGTATCACCTTCACCGATTGATGCATATACTAAAGCTATGTTAAAATATTTTTAGCCATTCAAGAAAGCCGTATTTTTATAGCGATGAAAAACAACACAAAAAGAAAAGGTTTTATCTTCAAAACCTATGAGGCAGAAAATCAATCTCCATTTGAAAAATTATTTGAAATCTTCAAGGAATTGATAACACATACTTCTGGTGATTTTGATGAGGCCATCGATTGGTTGCGTTCTTTGGATGTTGAATATAAATTAACCGACGAAAATTATACGATCGATGACTTTATTGAAGACCTAAAGAAAAAGGGCTACATTAAAGAAGAAATAAAAGGAGATGGCACTGGAGGCACAAAAATTACTCCGAAGACAGAACGCGCCATAAGACAACAAGCACTCAACCATATTTTTGGTAAAATTAAAAGAAGTGGTGCCGGAAATCATAAAAGTAAATCTCCTGGAATTGGAGATGAGCATACCGGTGATGTTCGCGCTTACCAATTTGGCGATTCCTTGGACAAGGTTTCAATTACTGAAAGCATTAAAAACGCTCAAATTAATAATGGCATCGAAGACTTCAATTTAACCGAAAACGATCTGGTTGTAGAAGAAACGCTTCATAAAAGCCAAATGAGTACTGTTTTAATGATAGATATTAGCCACTCTATGATCTTGTACGGCGAAGACCGGATTACTCCTGCTAAAAAGGTAGCTATGGCCTTGGCTGAATTAATTACCACACGATACCCAAAAGACACACTAGATATTATCGTTTTTGGAAATGATGCTTGGTCAATAAAGATAAAAGATTTGCCCTATTTACAGGTGGGTCCCTACCACACAAATACCGTTGCTGGTTTAAATTTAGCAATGGACTTACTCCGACGGAAAAGAAATACCAACAAGCAAATCTTCATGATTACCGATGGAAAACCAAGTTGTCTGCGTTTGCCTGACGGGCAATACTATAAGAACAGTAATGGTTTGGATGAACATATTGTAAATAAATGTTACGCAATGGCCCAGCAAGCAAGAAAACTACGCATTCCGATCACTACTTTTATGATCGCCCAAGATCCCTATTTAATGCAGTTTGTGCGCGCTTTTACAAAAGCAAATCAAGGAAAAGCATTTTATACCGGTTTGAAAGGTTTGGGGGAAATGATTTTTGAAGATTACGAAACAAATAGGAAAAAAAACATCAAAGGATAGTCGCACCCTTATGGATGCAC
>DPRC01000090.1:0-5711 GCA_003537695.1 Polaribacter sp. | reverse complement strand
ATAAGTAAGATAAAAACAATAGGACAATTAGTAAAATCTGGATATAAATCACGGACAATAAAAGACGAATTACGCGAGAACCTCATCAGTAAAATAATGAGTAAAGAAACAGTGTTTAAAGGAGTTCATGGATACGAAAATACGGTGATACCAGAATTAGAAAGAGCTATTTTAAGCAAACACAACATCAACCTACTGGGCTTGCGTGGACAGGCAAAAACACGTTTGGCGCGATTGATGGTCAATTTATTAGACGAATACATTCCTGTGGTCGAGGGTTCTGAAATTAACGATGACCCGTTGCACCCTATTTCAAGATTTGCACAAGAAATAATCAAAGAAAAAGGAGATAAAACACCTATTTTCTGGTTGCATAGAGAAGAACGATATGCAGAGAAATTAGCAACACCAGACGTTACTGTTGCAGATATCATTGGTGATGTAGATCCAATAAAAGCTGCGAATTTAAAATTAAGTTATGCCGATGATCGCGTAATCCATTACGGAATGATTCCCAGAGCAAACCGCTGTATTTTTGTGATCAATGAATTACCAGATTTACAAGCTAGAATTCAGGTGGCTTTATTTAATATTTTACAGGAAGGCGATATTCAAATTAGAGGTTTTAAATTAAGACTTCCCTTGGACATGCAATTTGTTTTTACAGCAAATCCAGAAGATTATACAAGTAGAGGAAGTATTGTAACGCCTCTAAAAGATAGGATTGGATCGCAAATATTAACGCATTATCCAGAGGATATTGAAACTGCAAAAACAATTACACAACAGGAAACCAGCAAAGCAAGCTCCCAAAAAGAATTCATAGCCGTGCCTGAATTGGCGAAAGATTTATTAGAGCAAATTGTATTTGAAGCGAGAGAAAGTGAATTTATCGACGCTAAAAGTGGCGTTAGTGCACGTTTAAGCATCTCTGCTTTTGAAAATCTATTAAGTACTGCAGAGCGAAGAGCGTTGCTTTCTGGCGACGAGAAAACAATGATTCGCCTAAGTGATTTTGACGGAATTATACCCGCCATTACAGGTAAAGTAGAGTTGGTGTACGAAGGAGAACAAGAAGGTGCTCACGTGGTAGCAGATAATTTGATTAAAAAAGCAGTAACTACTTTATTTCCAAGCTACTTCCCTAAAATTAAAAAATTAGAAAAACAGGAGGAAGAAACACCTTATGATGCTATAATTTCTTGGTTTTTTAATGCAGAGGAAGATTTTGAATTATTAGATGAACACTCGGAAGCGCAATACAAAGCAGAACTGGATAAAGTAAAACCATTGCAGGATTTTATAACAAACTACCAGCCGAATATGAATGAAGCTGATACTTACTTTATGAAAGAATTCGTATTGTGGGCTTTAGTTGAATTTAAAAAATTAAGTAAATACCGTTTTGCAGAAGGCACACAGTTTAAAGATCCTTACGGCAACTTTATGAGCAATTTATAAGGGTAGTGCGTGCATGCGCAATTAATTTAAAATACTAAAACTAAAAAACCGAATTATTTTTATAATTCGGTTTTTTAGTTTTAGTATTTTACTTCTAGCTTCCTACCTTTTATAAAGCATAAGGTGTTCTCTTTTAATAAAGTTCTCTCATAAAAGAGTTATTTTCTCCAAATTTTATTTGGAAAGACAACCACACTTTCGTGTCCATTTTCTCCAACAGCCGAAACCCCAAAAAAGAAATTATCAATAACAATTCCCTCTAAAGTAAATGCCGTTTTTTCTGTATACCTACTGTGATCCCAAGTTGGAGAAGTCGTATCGCGCCAATAAATTTTATATCCTTTCACCCCTTTAACCTCGCTCCACTTTAACCTCACATTTGCTTCTACAATTCCTCCTATAAAAACTTCTTTTGGTGCTTCAGGCGCCCAAGCTAAACTTGCCAAGTTAATAGCGTTTACAGCCGTTAACTTTTTGGCATACTTAAAATTCACATGTTCAAACGTATCTCCATATTTAATATTATTTTCAATTCTAATATCCTGGTGCTGCTGTGTGTAATTTTCATGTGCCTCCATAATTCTAATTCCTGCAAAGCCCAAATCATTGAAAGGCCTGTGATGTCCACCCCTGCCAAATCGATCTAATCTATAAATCATCATCGGATTCATTTCTGGCATATATGTCCTTACTTTTTCATGAATATATCGCGCTAATTGTCGAGAAATACCATCTACTTCACCACCGTAAAAACGTCGCAATTTTCGCTGACGATCGGTTTCATTTGCCGGCACTGGTTCGCTAAATATTCTGAAAGACCTATTGTCAATGACACCGTCCACGCCCTTAATATTTCCAATCATATCATTATTTAGAATTCCAATAATATCCCAACCACGATTTTTGGCATACTTTGCCAATCCTGCCCCCCCAAACAAGCCTTGCTCTTCACCAGAAAGCCCCACATAAATAATACTACTCTCAAATGAGTATGCACTCAAAACTCGTGCTGCCTCTATGGTACCCGCCATTCCAGAAGCATTGTCATTCGCACCAGGTGCATTTGTTGTAAAATCCATCGCATCACTTGCGCGTGAGTCTATATCACCGCTCATAATTACGTATTTATTTGGGTATTTTGTTCCTTTTTGAACTGCTAAAACATTCACAATCCAAGCATCATGTGGCACCCTACTATTTCCTTCTTTTGTGACAAAATCTTTTTGATAAAAGACCTCTAAACAAGTATCACATTCTTTAGATATTGTCTCAAATTCAGCTTTTATCCAACGTCTAGCTGCTCCAATTCCGCGTATATGAGAAATTGTATCAGAAAAGGTGTTTCTTGTACCAAATTCGGTTAAAGTTTTTATATTTGATTCGATACGATCGGCGGAAACAGCCTTTATAATATCATATATTTTTGAATCTGTTTGACCGGACACAACTGCTGTGAATAAAAAGCATAAAATGGAAATATTCTTCATCAAATTAAATTTAAGCCTCTAAAATACAAAAGAAAAAAGAAAAAAGATTACCTACTTAAATTAAATAAGTACCCAATAGAAAAGCTAAAAAAACTTGTCATCTTCATGGGCTCTTCTTTAAATACAGCATTGGGGAAGTTTAAAGTATAACCAAATCCAAAATCCCAAGATTTTGTAGTTATGGAAAGAGGAATACTTACTTGTGTATTTAATAAATTAAATACGTTGAAGTTGACTGTTGTTAGGACTCTTTCATTAGCAACAAGCATCATTTTCTCTATCGCTAAAGACTGTTTTGCTATAATAAAATTGAGCGATGGCCTTATACGCATCCCAAAATTTGAAGATCTTTTTATCGTAAAGTTGATGTAGTTAGAAGAAACTATTTGGTAAGAAGTATCTGCACCAAATATGTAGGAGGCAGCAACCGTGGTTCCAATAGTACGTTTTTTATTCCTGAAACCTAAACTAACATCTAATGAATTTGTAAAGGTATCATAACCGTCTGCATAAAAATATTTGGTGTAGCCCAAGTTGTACAACCAATTTTTATGTTTTCCCAAGGTATTAAAGTATCCTAAAGACAGACTTGTAAAGTCCCAAGTTGGCAAAAACTCTTGGTAATAGATTCCAGAGATACTCGCATTAAAACCTGAGGAGTGGTAATAAGAAATTTGAGGCGTTATATTAAATTGATCTGTGCCAGTGTCTCTTCCAGAAAAATAAGTACTGCTATTGTAAGACACAGTAGAATAGATGAAATTATAGGAAGCGTCATCTTCTATAAACTCATCTAAAAACTGTTGCTCATTAAAAAACAAGTCGTCTAAAAGAGTATCAATAAAATCGTCGTTTATTTCTTGTCCATAAGAACAAAAAGAGGTTGCCATTGTACACAATAGCAACCCTGAAACTTTTATAGTAGTTTTAATTCCTTGGTAAGAACCTGTCATAATTATTTATCACTAATTCCTTTTTCTTTTCCTACCATCATTGGCATTATTCTTTTTTCTTATTCCGTCCTTGAGTTCTCCCCTATCTTTATTTTTTCTTATTTTTTCTATGCGATCTTTCAACATACTCCGCTGCTCACCCGAAAGTAATTTTCGAAAACGCTGTCTCGTTTTTCTTAAACTCAATTGTTGGCTTCTTACTAAATCTTTCTGACTTCTGGAAAAGGTTGCCGAGAGGCGATTTCTAAGTTCACTTTTAGAAACAGTTCGATTTCGTAAAATTGCGACTTGCTCTTTTGTAAGTGTCGCCTTAAAAGCATCGCGATTCACTTTCATAAGAGCTCTCTCTTTTTGCAACAAAGCTCTTTGTTCTTTTGTAAACTCTTTAGAAATTAAATCGTAGCTAGAATTTTGAGCAAAAGTTGGTATTTGATACAACACCAAACTCATAAAACTAAGACTATATATGATGGTTTTAAAATTCATTTTGTTTTACTATTTATACTATAATTTACAAATTAAAATTTAACTCTTACAAGCTTCTTTTGCCTCTTGCCACTCATCTTGGTTATTTATAGTACCCCTAGTGTCATCCTTATACACGATTTCTAAGGGGTAATTTAGAACTCCTTTTTCTTTGATGCCTGTATTTTCTTTATACCAAGCTTTAACCAATTTAAAGTCTGCTCTTTCTGTGACTGTAATGATACTTGCATCTGGCATTGTAAAACTTACAGGCAATACAAGTCTAAAACATTTTCTTTTATCCTTTCCTTTTTTACAAGCGCCTTTCACTTCTTTTAAATCCGCGCTATCTAATAAAGTTTGCACAGCGCCATCTTCCAAAGTTACGTCTACAGGAAAAACAATAGTTGCACGCTCTGCAGCATCAGAGTTTTCAGTATACCATTCTTTTATTAAAAGCCAATCTGCTTTTTCTGTCAATGTAATTACTGTTGCGTCTGGCATTATAAAATCAATCGGAAATACAAATTCAAAACATTTATTTCTTTTACTTTTCTCTTTAGACCTATTGTCTTTTAACTGTCTTCCTTTTTCGTTAAAAAACACCGCACTTGCTCCTTCTTCTCGCGCTATATTGTCTGTCGCTATAGAAATCTTAAAACCAAAACGCACTGCCAATTCTGCACGTTCAATAAAACTGTCTCGTAAATCTGTATCGAAAACAGCTACTATTGTAGATGGTAAACTGGCTGCTTCAATTGTTGTTTTTTTGGCATTTTCTATTTTTGCAATTAACACTGTATCATCTGTTCCCGCCATACCTTCTGAATTCGAGCAGGAAGCCAAGAACAGCGCTGCTAAAATAAATGAAACAAAATTTAAAAATAAAATGCGTGACTTTAAAATACTTTCTTTTGAAATTGTAATCTTCATAATTATGTACGTTTTAATTTATAATTCTTCTTACCTCTTAGAACCTTGTTTTTTAAAATAGTTTAAAAACTTTATAAAATAATTGTTTCAATAAAACTTTCACTCGTGTATGTATCCATTAAAGAATCTTCAATAAATAAAGAATTTATGAAAAAATTGTCCATTTTCCTTTCAGCGCTCTCCGCTTTTAAAATAATTTCATTTAGTAAAGTAGCATCGGCAAACGCTTCAAAATCAGCATCATTTACCAATATAGAATTGATTAAATTATCTTTAGTAAAAGAGAGCATCTCCATATTAATATTAGGCAAAGCGTGTTTTTTAAATCTATTTTGTAGCCAGACCGCCAGCCCAAAAAGAAAAACAAAAGAAGCTACTGCCGCATATTTAGTTTTTGGCGATATTCTAAAAA
>DPRC01000197.1:10816-14715 GCA_003537695.1 Polaribacter sp. | reverse complement strand
AATTGTTATTTCTGCTAAAGCAGATCCTAAAATAAAAGAATATGGAAACACAAACCATAACAACCAAAAACAAAGTAGCAAAGGTTGCCGAAAGAATTTCGGGTAGCGAGGCGATTGTAAGGTGTTTAATAGCAGAAGATGTAAAAATAATTTATGGATATCCTGGGGGAGCAATCATGCCAGTATATGATGAATTGTACAAATATCAAGATAAAATTCACCACGTTTTAACACGTCACGAGCAAGGCGCAACGCATTCGGCACAAGGTTTTGCTAGGATCTCTGGTAAAGTAGGAGTTGCGATTGCGACCTCTGGTCCTGGAGCTACGAATTTAGTTACTGGCATTGCAGATGCCCAAATAGATTCTACACCAATGGTGTGTATTACCGGTCAAGTTGCCTCTCATTTATTAGGAAGTGATGCTTTCCAAGAAACAGATATTGTTGGTATTTCTACACCAGTTACAAAATGGAACTGTCAAGTCACAAAAGCAGCAGAAATTCCCGCAGCTTTGGCAAAGGCATTTTACATTGCAAGAAGTGGAAGACCAGGACCTGTTTTAGTAGATATTACAAAGGATGCACAATTCGAAGAGTTCGATTTTTTATATGAAAAATGCACAAGAATTAGAAGTTATGTGCCAATTCCAAAAACAGTAGCAGGTTCTCTAGAAGCAGCGGCAAAATTAATCAACGCTGCTAAAAAACCGCTAATCGTTTGGGGACAAGGAGTTGTTTTAAGTGTTGCAGAAACTCAATTTAAAGCTTTTGTTGAAAAAGCTGGAATTCCGGCTGCTTGGACAATTTTAGGTGCTTCTGCATTGCCAACTTCACATCCATTAAATGTTGGTATGTTGGGGATGCACGGTAATTATGCACCAAATAAGTTAACGAACGAATGTGATCTTTTAATTGCAATTGGAATGCGTTTTGATGACCGTGTTACTGGAAAGTTGGACGAGTATGCTGCCCAAGCAAAAGTAATTCATTTTGAAATTGATCCTGCAGAGGTAGATAAGAATATAAAGACGGATGTGGCTGTCCTAGGAGATGCGAAAGCGACATTAAGTGCGATATTACCAATGATTAATGAAAATATACACAAAGCTTGGCATCAGCAATTTAAGGATTTATATGAAATTGAATATGAGAAGGTAATTAAAGGAGATATTCATCCAACGAAAGAAGGATTGACTATGGGTGAGGTGATCAAAGAAATTAATATCCAGAGTAAAGGAGCAGCAGCAATTGTTACAGATGTGGGGCAACATCAAATGATTGCTTGCAGATACGCTGAATTTAGTCAGACGAAAAGTAATATTACTTCTGGTGGATTGGGTACAATGGGCTTTGGTTTACCCGCAGCAATTGGTGCTAAAATGGCAGCCCCTGAACGGGAAGTCGTTTCAATCTCTGGTGATGGAGGTTTTCAAATGACCATTCAAGAATTAGGAACTATTTTTCAACAAAAAGTAGCACTAAAAATGGTGGTTTTAAATAATGAGTTTCTCGGCATGGTGCGTCAATGGCAACAGTTATTTTTTGAGAAGCGTTATGCATCTACAGAGATGGTGAATCCAAATTTTGTTGCCATAGCAGAAGGCTATTACATTCAGGCACGAAAAGTAGTCAAAAGAGAAGATTTAAAAGAAGCAGTGGCAGAAATGATGGCGAGTAAAGAGGCTTATTTTTTAGAGGTACTTGTAGAGAAAGAAGGAAATGTGTTTCCAATGGTTCCCTCTGGTGCAAGTGTTTCAGATATCAGATTGGAGTAAAATTAGAAAAATAATAAAGAACAAAGAGCAAGTTCTATAGTGTCTTTTAAAATTGTAAAATTTTAATTTATAGAAACTTACTTTTAAAATTTTTTTAAAAAGACATGAGTACAGAAAAACAATTATTTACTATTTCAGTATACACTGAAAATAATATTGGACTGCTGAACAGAATTTCAGCAATTTTCCAAAGGAGGCATATCAATATTGAAAGTTTAAACATCTCTCCATCAGAAATTGAAGGGCTTGCTAAATTTACCATTGTTGTAAACATGTCAGAGGAGAATGTAAAGAAAATTATTGGGCAGATAGAAAAGCAGGTAGAAGTTATTAAGGCATATTATCACAATGATGAAGAAACTATTTATCAGATTTCAGGACTGTTTAAAATAAAATCTGAGTTATTGTTTGAAGAGCCACAAATTCAGAATATTGTAAAAGAAAGTAATGCAAGGATAGTTACCGTGAATAAAGATTTTTTTGTGCTAGAAAAATCTGGTAAAAAAGAAGAAGTAGTCGCATTATACGATCAATTAAGTGTTTTTGGGATTATGCAATACACCCGCTCTGGAAGAGTTGCAATTACAAAAGAAGAAATGAAGATTTCAGCATTATTGGAAACGTACAACAACAACAACAACTAAACTAAATTAAAATGTCAAATTATTTTAACACATTAACATTAAGAGAAAAATTAGAACAATTAGGAAAATGTCGTTTTATGGATGCTTCAGAATTTGAAGATGGCGTGAACGCATTGAAAGGAAAGAAAATTGTTATTATTGGCTGTGGTGCGCAAGGATTGAATCAAGGTCTAAATATGAGAGATGCTGGTTTAGACATCTCCTATGCCCTAAGACAAGCGGCTATTGATCAAAATAGAGCCTCTTTTGTAAATGCCAATTCAAATGGATTTACAGTGGGTACTTATGATGTATTAATTCCTACTGCAGATTTAGTGTTAAATTTAACACCAGACAAGCAACATACAAACGTTGTAAATACAGTGATGCCTTTGATGAAAAAAGGAGCAACATTATCGTATTCTCATGGGTTTAATATTGTAGAAGAAGGAACACAAGTGAGATCAGATTTAACCGTAATTATGGTGGCTCCTAAATGTCCTGGTTCTGAAGTTAGAGAGGAATATAAAAGAGGATTTGGAGTACCCACACTAATTGCTGTACATCCAGAAAATGATCCAGAAAATAAAGGGTGGGCGCAAGCAAAAGCCTATGCTGTTGGAACAGGTGGTCACAGAGCAGGTGTTTTAGAATCTTCCTTTGTGGCAGAAGTAAAGTCTGATTTAATGGGGGAACAAACGATTTTGTGTGGTTTGTTGCAAACAGGAGCTATTTTGTCTTTTGATAAAATGGTTGCAGAAGGCATTGAGCCTGGCTATGCGGCAAAATTAATTCAATATGGTTGGGAAACAGTAACCGAGGCTTTAAAGCACGGTGGAATTACAAATATGATGGATCGCTTGTCGAATCCTGCAAAAATAAAAGCATTTAAAATCTCCGAAGAATTAAAAGAGATCATGCGTCCGTTGTTTCAAAAACATATGGATGATATTATGACGGGTCATTTCTCTAAAACGATGATGGAGGACTGGGCGAACGACGACAAAAACCTATTAACTTGGAGAGCCGCAACAGGAGAAACTGCTTTTGAGAAACAAGAACTTACAACACAAGAAATTTCTGAACAGGAGTATTTTGATCACGGAACGTTATTAGTTGCTTTTGTAAGAGCCGGAGTAGAATTAGCATTTGAAGCAATGACAGACTCTGGAATTATAGCAGCATCTGCATATTACGAATCCCTGCACGAAACGCCACTAATTGCAAATACAATTGCAAGAATGAAGTTGGCTGAAATGAACCGTGTGATTTCTGACACTGCAGAATACGGTTGCTATTTATTCGACCATGCGTGTAAACCTTTATTAACGGATTTTATGAAAACTGTTGCTACAGATCTTATCGGTCAAAAATTTACAGAAGGTAATGATGTTGATAATAAAGAGCTGATTCGAATTAATGGGGTCATCAGAAACCATCCAGTAGAAATTGTAGGAGCAAAATTAAGAGCCTCTATGACAGCAATGAAAGTTATAAAATC
>DPRC01000197.1:5429-10482 GCA_003537695.1 Polaribacter sp. | reverse complement strand
GTATAAATAGAACTTAAAGATTTTAAATTTTAACAAAGCCTGTCAGATTTTAAAATCTGATAGGCTTTAGTCTTAAACTGAATATTATGCCCGTAAAACAAGTTTATTCCCCGACGCTAGAGAACGTAAAAGCTGCAGCTAAAAATTTAGAAGGAGTTGCATATATAACGCCTTTAAACAAGAACCGTAATCTTTCGAAACAGTTTGCTTCCACTATTTTATTTAAAAGGGAAGACTTACAGGTGGTTCGTTCTTATAAAATTAGAGGCGCCTATAATAAAATGTCTTCTTTAAATGCAGATGAAAAGAAACGTGGAATTGTTTGTGCAAGTGCGGGGAACCATGCGCAAGGCGTTGCCCTGTCATGCAAGATTTTGAAGGTAAAAGGAACTATTTTCATGCCTTCTCCAACACCAAATCAAAAAATAAATCAAGTAAAAATGTTTGGGGAAGATTTTATTGAAGTGGTCATCGAAGGAGATACTTTTGATGATGCATTTAACCTCGCAAACACTTCGTGTACAGCACAAAATAAAACATTTATCCATCCTTTTAATGATGAGAAAGTAATTGAAGGACAGGCAACGGTTGGTTTAGAGATCTTATCGCAAACCACTAAAAAGATTGATTATGTTTTTGTGGCTGTGGGTGGTGGTGGTCTTTCATCAGGCTTGTCGTCTGTATTTAAGTACTTGTCGCCAGCAACAAAAATTATTGGGGTGGAACCAGAAGGCGCCCCTTCGATGCTTACTTCTCTAAAAAATAAAAAAATTACGGCGTTAGAAAAAATTGACTCCTTTGTAGATGGAGCTGCCGTAAAACGAGTAGGGGATTTAAACTTTGAAATTTGTCAGCAAAATCTGCATAAAATGGTGACAATTCCTGAGGGAAAAATTTGTCAGATAATTTTAGATTTATATAATAAAGATGCTATTGTTGTGGAACCTGCAGGTGCTTTAAGTATTGCTGCATTAGATTCTTTTGCTGAAGAGATAAAAGGAAAAAATGTAGTTTGTATCGTTAGCGGAAGTAATAATGATATTACGAGAACGGCAGAAATTAAGGAACGTGCCATGTTATTTGCGAATTTAAAGCATTATTTTATTGTTAAATTTCCGCAAAGAGCAGGTGCATTAAAAGAGTTTGTTGCAGAAGTTTTAGGTCCCAAAGACGATATTACTCATTTTGAATATACAAAAAAAACAAATAGAGAAAATGGAGCAGCAGTGGTAGGTTTAGAACTAAAGTCAGCAGAAGATTTAGCACCTTTAATTCAAAGAATGAAAGAGAGAGGCTTTTTTGGAGATTATTTAAATGACAAACCAGATCTACTGCAGTTTTTATTATAGTCGTTTTTTAGTGCTTGGATAGCCTCCGAAATCCTTTTCGTTTTTTAAAAAGGAAATAATATATTTTATACTTTTTTTTAGTTAATTTTGATGATAATGTAATTGAAGAATCATTTTGCCTTTTATTTATTATTTTTTAATCAAAGAACTTCGCTTTTTTGCAAAACTCAATTTATGAAGAATACATTTAAAGAAATCCCGAACGAATATAAAATTACGTCACTGGTCAATCAAAATACTTATTTAGTTGCTGGTGAGTTGAAGGTGTGGAAAGGTGCCACTGCAGAAGTGCACTCAACAATTTCGTCCACCGAAGAATACAAGCCAACATTATTAGGAACGGTTCCAGATTTAACAGGAGAAGAAGCTCTTGAGGCATTAAATGCTGCGTCGAAAGCATATGGAAGAGGTCAAGGGTTATGGCCTACAATGAAGGTAGAGGGACGTATTGCTGCTATGGAGAAGTTTGTGGTGCAAATGAAAACGAAGAGGGCAGCTATTGTAAAATTACTGATGTGGGAAATTGGCAAAACGTTGCCAGATTCAGAAAAAGAGTTTGACAGAACAGTAGAATATATTTACGATACAATTGAAGATTATAAGCAAATGGACCGGGATTCTGCAAAGTTTCAAAAAAACAGTGGAGTCCATGCGCATATTAGAAGAGGTCCTTTAGGTGTTGTGCTTTGTTTAGGTCCTTATAATTATCCTTTAAATGAAACGTTTGCCTTGTTAATCCCTGCCTTGATTATGGGGAATACCACTGTATTTAAGCCAGCGAAACATGGTGTTTTATTATTGTCACCATTATTAGAGGCATTTCAAACGAGCTTCCCTGCAGGTGTTGTAAATATTATATATGGTAGAGGAAGGACGTTGGCTACGCCAATCATGAAAACGGGTTTGGTTGATGTATTGGCCTTGATTGGAAACAGTACTTCTGCAAATGCAATTCAAGCAAATCATCCACAGAAAAATAGATTGCGTTTGGTATTAGGTTTAGAGGCGAAGAATCCAGGAATTGTTTTATCGGATGCAGATTTAGATTTAGCAATTAATGAATGTATTTCAGGTGCAACTTCATTTAATGGACAGCGATGTACTGCTTTAAAAATACTCTATGTACATGAAGACATCGTTGCTGAATTTAACAAACGATTTGCAGAAAAAGTAGACAATTTAAAATTCGGAAATCCTTGGGAAAATGATGCAAAATTAACGCCTTTACCAGAGCCAGGAAAACCAGCATATATTCAAGAATTAATTGACGATGCTGTTTTAAAAGGGGCGAAAGTTATCAATAGAAGAGGTGGAGAAACTACCGAGAATTATATTTTCCCTGCAGTTTTATATCCAGTTTCTAAAGATTCTAGAGTCTTTGAAGAGGAGCAATTTGGTCCAGTAATACCAATCGTTTCGTTTAAAAACATTCAAGAACCTTTAGACGACATGGCTGCTTCAAATTACGGGCAACAAGTAAGTGTGTTTGGTAGTGAGGTGAAAACATTAGCACCATTAATTGATACGTTGGTAAATTTAGTATGTAGAGTAAACTTGAATAGCGCGGCACAACGTGGACCAGATGTATATCCATTTACAGGAAGAAAAGATTCTGCCGTTGCAACTTTAAGTGTACATGATGCTTTGCGTTCATTTTCAATCAGAACTTTTTTAGCGGCAAAAGACACCGAGTATAACAATGCAATCTTAAAAGAATTGTTAGATAAGAAGACCTCTAACTTTATCAGTACAGATTACATACTGTAGTAGAATCTAGTTGGGGTAACTCCAAAAAAAACTCCTTTCTTAACATAAGATAAGGAGTTTTTTTTTGGACTTAAACTTTAACTGTAAACATTGGTTTTAGTGCTTTTTTTGAGAGATTTTTAGCAACACTTCCCATAAATAGATGGGAAATTCCACTTCTTCCATGCGTGCTTAAAGCAATTAAGTCTGCTTTTTTCTCTGTAGAAAAGTTTAAAATACCCTTTTCTACAGAGTTGTCATTATAAATATTTATTGAGAACTTAGGGAGTTCATATGCTGCTATGAACTTTTTTATTTTTTGTTTTGAATCAGTTGTGTTTTCAAATTGTGAGGGTGTATTTATTTGTAAGAGATGAACTTTACTTTTAAAGGCGTTCGCAAAGTCTAAAAATTTACCAAAAGCTTCTTGATTTTCTTTTTTAAAGTTTGAGGCAAAGACCAAATTCTTTAATTTAAATTTTTTAGGATTTCTTTTTACAATTATAACTGGTATTTTTGAGCTGCGTACTACTTTTTCTGTATTAGACCCAACAATAATATCATCAATTTTTGAATGTCCTTTGGAGCCCATAATGATTAAATCTGCATCAATTTTTTGTGCATATTTTTTAATACCTTCAAAGGGATCGCTAAGTTTAATGAAATATTCAACAGTGATTTCTTCAGAAAAAAAAATCTTTTTAAAGGCTAATATTTTATCTTTTGTTTTTCTCAAATACAACATGCTTTCCGGAATGCTAAACCGACTACTTACTCCGATATCTACAACCCCAGAAGGAAGCTCAATAAAATGTATTAAATACACTGTAGCATTTGTTTTTTCTGCAATTTTAGCGGCCATTTTTGCAGCATATTCAGACGGTTTAGAAAAGTCAACAGGGACTAGAATCTTTTTCATAGCTCAGTGTTTTAAGATTAAAATTTGAGTTAGTTCAAGTTACAAAAAAATAATGAATTCTAGAGGTTTGGTAAATCGTAAACAATTCGTATATTTGCACCGAAATTTATAGTGAATGAAGGAGGAAGGGGACTTAAAAGTCCCCTCTTTTTATACTTCATTTTAAGGTTTAGTATGAATCAAACAGTAATAAAAGACTTAGTTGACGAGGCATTAGCACTTAATGAATCGTTGTATTTAATAGAATTATCAATATCTGTAAACGATAAAATTAAAGTTGTTGTAGATGGAGATAATGGGGTGCCGTTAAGTGAATGTATTCGGATAAGCAGAAATATAGATGCTAATTTAGACAGGGAATCGGAAGATTTTTCTTTAGAAGTAACAACGCCAGACATTGCACATCCATTAAAAGTGAAACGGCAATATATTAAGAATTTGAATAGAATTCTTAAAGTAAAAACCGAAACAGAAGAGTTTGAAGGAACCCTATCTGATGCAGACGAGGAAAAAATCGTCTTACAGTGGAAAGCGAGAGAGCCAAAAGAAATAGGTAAAGGAAAAGTTACGGTTCAAAAAACAGTAACGATAGCGCATACAGATATTATAGAAGCAAGAGTGAAAATCGTATTTTAAGAAAAAACGTAATGGAGAATATAGCATTAATTGATTCGTTTTCAGAATTCAAGGACAACAAGAGCATAGACAGAGTAACATTAATGTCTATTTTAGAAGAAGTATTTAGAGCTACCTTAAAACGAAAGTTTGGGTCAGATGATAATTTTGATATTATTATCAATCCAGATAAGGGAGATTTAGAGATTTGGAGAAATAGAGTCGTGGTTGCTGATGGTTTTTCAGAAGATGATAATGAAGAGATTGAACTGGCAGAGGCACGTTTGATTGAACCTGATTTTGAAATTGGAGAAGATGTTTCTGAAGAAGTGAAGTTAGTTGATTTAGGAAGAAGAGCTATTTTAGCACTGCGTCAAAATTTAATTTCAAAAATATACGAGCATGATAGCACAAATATTTTCAA
>DPRC01000197.1:0-5004 GCA_003537695.1 Polaribacter sp. | reverse complement strand
AATGAAATTGTTTTACCAAAAAGCGAACAAATTCGTTCGGATTTCTTTAGAAAAGGGGATTCTGTGAGAGGGGTTATTAAAACAGTAGAATTAAGAGGTAATAAACCTGCTATTATTTTATCAAGAACTGCTCCCGCATTTTTAAACAAACTTTTTGAGCAGGAAATTCCAGAGGTGTTCGATGGTTTAATAACGGTAGAAAGAGTTGCAAGAATACCTGGAGAGAAAGCGAAAGTTGCAGTAGACTCTTATGATGATAGAATAGATCCTGTAGGAGCCTGTGTGGGTGTGAAAGGATCAAGAATTCATGGAATCGTTCGGGAGTTGGGTAATGAGAACATTGATGTTATCAATTACACCAAAAACGAACAATTATTCATTTCAAGAGCGTTGAGTCCTGCAAAAGTGACTTCAATGGAAATTGAAATGTATGAGGAAGAAAGAAATGGTAAAAAAGGACGTGTGAGTGTTCTTTTAAGACCAGAAGAGGTTTCTAAAGCAATTGGTAGAGGTGGTGTTAATATTCGTTTGGCAAGTGAATTAACGGGTTATGAAATAGACGTTAAGAGAGAAGGCCTTGAAGAAGAAGACGTAGAGTTAACAGAATTTGGTGATGAAATTGAAGCTTGGGTTATTAAGGAGTTTAAAAATATCGGTTTAGACACAGCAAGAAGCGTATTGGAAGCTAGTGTAGAAGAATTGGTAAAAAGAACCGACTTAGAAGAAGAGACTATTTTAGATGTTCAAAGAATTTTGAAAGAAGAATTTGAGCAATAGTTTTTGAGTAAAGAGTGAACGTAAAAGAGTGTTTTTTTTACAAAATTAAAGGTTAAAAAATAATATATGTCTGAAGGCAAAACAACGAGGCTTAATAAGGTTTTAAGAGATTTAAATATTTCTCTAGATAGAGCAGTAGAATATTTAGCAGATAAAGGTCATGAAATTGAATCGAGACCTACGACTAAAATTTCTAGTGAAGTCTATCAAGTCCTGCTGGATGGTTTCCAAACAGATGCTAGCAAAAAGGCTGCTTCGAAAGAGGTTGGCGTAGAGAAGCGTAAGGAAAAAGAAGCAATTCGCGCAGAGTTAGAGGCTAAGCAAGAGGAAAAGAGAATAGAAGATGCCAAGAAGGAGGAAGTTCTTAAGGCAAAAGCTAAAAAACTAGAGGTAAAGACGGTAGGTAAAATAGACATCGACAACCTTGGAAAGCCAGCTGCTAAAAAAGAAGTTGAGGTCAAGCCAGAAACTCCAGAAGTAGTCGTGACTCCAGAAGTGCAAGCCACTGAGGTGCCAGAAGCTGTAAAGGAAGCGCCTGTTGCGAAAGAGGTGGAAGAATTGAAAGAGGTGAAGACTGTAAAACCAGTTTCAGGAGTAGAAAAAGAGGCTTCGAAGATCGAAAATAAGGTTGAAGTTAAAAATGACGCTACTAAAATAGAAGAAAAAGCGGAAGAGGTTACTGCAGAAAATGCAGAAGCGATCAAAACGCAATATAAAAAGTTAGATGGGCCAAACTTTACGGGTGCGAAGATTGATTTAAAACAATTTGAGAAACCTAAAAAGAAGAAGCCAGAAGTTAAAAAAGAAGCAACTGCAGATCCGCGTAAGAAACGGAAACGTATTGTTACCAAAATTGGTGCACCAGGAAGTAGAAGTGCAGCTAGAGGTGCAGTGCCAAGCAGGGCTGGGAACGGAAGAGGTCCATATAATAAAGGTCCTAGAGGAAATGTTAGACCTGCGGCAAACGTTAAGAAAGAAGAACCTACAGAAGCAGATATCCAGAAACAAGTAAGGGAGACTTTAGAAAAACTTCAAGGAAAATCTTCGAAAGGAAAAGGTGCAAAATATAGAAGAAATAAGCGGGATGCTCGAAGAGAGCACTCAGATGCTGAGCTAGAAGCAGAGGCATTAGGGAGTAGAATTTTAAAAGTAACAGAATTTGTTACCGTTAGTGAGGTCGCAACGATGATGGAGGTACCTGTTACTAATATTATTTCTGCTTGTATGTCGCTTGGAATGATGGTGACTATGAATCAGCGTTTAGATGCAGAAACATTAGTTATTGTTGCAGAGGAATTCAACCACAAGGTAGAATTTGTAGGAGCAGAGGTAGAAGAATCTATTGAAGAAGTAATAGACAAACCAGAAGATTTGTTAACGCGTGCACCAATTATTACGGTAATGGGTCACGTAGATCACGGAAAAACTTCGTTATTAGATTATATTAGAAAAGCAAATGTTATAGAAGGCGAGAGTGGAGGAATTACACAACATATTGGTGCATATTCTGTGCGTGTTGGAGAGCAAAAAATAGCTTTCTTAGATACACCTGGTCACGAAGCGTTTACAGCAATGCGTGCTCGTGGAGCGCAAGTAACAGATTTAGTAATTATTGTAGTTGCAGCAGATGATGATGTAATGCCGCAAACAAAGGAGGCTATTTCCCATGCGCAAGCAGCGGGAGTTCCTATTATTTTTGCAATCAATAAGATCGATAAACCAAACGCGAACCCAGACAACGTGAAAACACAACTGTCTTCAATGAATTTATTAATTGAAGAATGGGGAGGGAACATTCAGTCGCAAGACATTTCAGCAAAAACAGGAGAAGGTATTCCTGAGTTATTAGAAAAAGTATTGTTAGAGGCAGAGGTTTTAGAATTAAAATCGAATCCAAATAAAAATGCTCTTGGAGCTGTAGTAGAGGCTTTATTAGACAAAGGTAGAGGATATGTTTCTACCATATTGGTGCAAGCAGGAACTTTAAAAATTGGAGATTACCTGTTAGCAGGTAAGCACAGTGGTAAAGTAAGAGCAATGTTTGATGACCAAGGAACTAATTTAAAGGTTGCAGGTCCGTCAACACCAGTTTCTATATTAGGTTTAGATGGTGCGCCACAAGCTGGAGATAAGTTTGTTGTCTTTGATGATGAAAGAGAAGCGAAACAAATTGCTTCAAAAAGATCTCAATTACAACGTGAGCAATCGGTAAGAACTCAGAAAACTTTAACCTTAGATGAAATTGGACGTAGAATTGCATTGGGTGATTTCAAAGAGTTAAATATTATCTTAAAAGGAGATGTAGATGGTTCTGTAGAAGCGTTAACAGATTCTTTCCAGAAATTATCAACAGAGGAAATTCAAGTAAATATATTACACAAAGGGGTAGGAGCCATTACAGAAAGTGATGTGTTATTAGCAACTGCTTCGGATGCAATTATTGTAGGATTTAATGTGAGACCGCAAGGAAATGCAAGGTTGATTGCAGATAGAGAAGAAGTAGATATTAGAACATATTCTATTATTTATGATGCAATTAATGATCTAAAAGATGCTATGGAAGGAATGTTATCTCCTGTCATGAAAGAAGAGGTTACCGGTAATGTAGAGATTAGAGAAGTTTATAAAATTTCAAAAGTTGGAAATATTGCAGGGTGTATGGTAATGTCTGGTAAGATTTTTAGAGATTCTCAAATCCGAATTATTAGAGATGGTATTGTTGTTCATGATGGAACACTTACTGCTTTAAAACGATTTAAAGATGATGTAAGAGAGGTTGCTAAGGGATATGATTGTGGAGTTCAAGTTAAGAATTACAATGATATTGTAGAAGGAGATTTAATAGAAGCTTATAAAGAAGTAGCTGTTAAGAAGAAGTTGAAATAAAGACTTTCTGATATAAAGTAAAAGCCGAAATTCATTTGAATTTCGGCTTTTTTTATGAGTTTTTTTTTGAAAATTCACAACAAAATCTAAGAGATCAAAATCTATGGATTACCATCCAAAGATAAAGTGGAAATAATTTTATTTTCCCATCGGAACTACAATCGTTGCCGAGAATTTTTCTCGAAAGATTAAGTTCACTCTGTCTGCTTCCAGTTTCGTTTTATAATTTCCAACTTGTACTTTCCATTCTGGATTATTGTAAACCAATTTTGTCGGAATTTTAGGGAATAAAACACTGAATTGAGCGTCCATTTTTTTTGCAGTTATTTCATTTCCATAATAGATTTGAATACAGTAGCCATATCCTTTTGAGATATTGTAACTTCTTTTCTTTTCTAATAAATTAGAAATTTCTTTTTTATTGTTCTCAGCGACCTGCGCGCTTGCTATCGGTGCACTGGCGAATACAAAGAGTATCAATGTTTTTAAAAATAATCTATTTTTCATAGCCTAAAATCTTCTTGTAAAAATAAGAACTTGTGATTGAATAAAGCCTCTTTTTTAGTTATTTAGAACGGTTATAAATTGATATTTAAGATTCTATTAGCTTTTCAAAATTTAGCAATATGTAGTACTTTTGTACAACTGTTCAGAAGCTGTTTTTCTTGGACGAATTTATACACAATAGTAAAATTATAGTTTGTAAATATGAAAAGTGTAGCATTGCAGAATAAACGAACTTCAGTACTTTTAAAAAGTCTTACATTACTTTTGGTTTTTGCGTTTAGTATGTCTTCTTTTTCTCAAGAGATGGACTTAGCTCGTCAAAAAGAAGGTCGTAAATTATTTAGATCTTTATGTGCTTCTTGCCATAAATTAGATAAAAAATTAGTAGGTCCTGCTTTAGGTGGTGTCGAAGAGCGCAGAGAAAACTCTTGGTTAAAATCTTGGATTAAAAATAATGCAGAATTTCAAAAAGTAAATGCGGAAGCTGCTGAGGCGGCTTTGTACAGCACATCTGCTATGAATGCTTTTCCACAGCTTACAGATGTTAACATAGATGATATCTTATATTATACAACAGTTGGTGAAATTAAAAAAGTGCCAGCAGCTGGTGAAACTACTATCGGTGGTAACGTAGTTGTAGACGGTGGAGCTCCTTCATGGGTTATTTACTTTTTAGCGGCAGCAATTATTGTTGCGTTTTTGATGATAGCTAGCTTGTTGAAACAAGTGAACGAATTAAAAGGTAAGAAAAAGCCAGAAATACAATCGAATTTTAAAAGAGATTTACAAGAACTTTGGGCAGGTGTTAAGAAAAATACATTTTTAAAAGCATTA
>DPRC01000093.1:39883-51583 GCA_003537695.1 Polaribacter sp. | reverse complement strand
TTAAAAGGGTCTTGCTGCGTTAAACTCCACCCACTAGTTTGGCAATGCGTCCGGAGTGCAAGCGATTTTGGGTTTTTAGGATTGAATTGTTTTACAATTTTTGCCCACAGCATTCTTGCTGCCCGTAATTTGGCGATTTCTGTAAAATGATCCATTCCAATCGCCCAGAAAAACGATAACCGCGGGGCAAATGCATCAATATCCATTCCTGCTGCAATCCCTTTTTTTATATATTCTAATCCATCTGCAAGTGTATATGCCAATTCAATTTCTGCGGTAGCACCTGCTTCTTGCATGTGGTACCCTGAAATAGAAATAGAATTAAACTTTGGCATTTTAGAACTGGTATATTTAAAAATATCAGCAATAATTTTCATGGAAGGTGCTGGCGGATAAATGTAAGTATTGCGCACCATGAATTCCTTTAAAATATCATTTTGAATGGTTCCTGAGAGTGCTTCTAGGGAAACACCTTGTTCCTCTGCAGCCACAATATAAAATGCTAGAATTGGAAGTACGGCACCATTCATGGTCATAGAAACCGACATTTTATCTAAGGGAATCTGATCAAACAATACCTTCATGTCCTCAACAGAGTCAATGGCAACACCTGCTTTTCCAACATCTCCTTGAACGCGTTCGTGGTCAGAGTCATAACCTCTGTGTGTCGCCAAATCAAAAGCAACAGAAAGACCCTTTTGCCCCGCTTCTAAATTTCTTTTGTAAAAAGCATTGCTTTCTTGTGCAGTAGAGAATCCGGCGTACTGTCTAATAGTCCAAGGTCTTCGCACAAACATGGTGGAATAGGGTCCTCTTAAATTAGGGGCGATACCCGCAACAAAACCTTCATGTTGAAAGGCTTCTTCTTTAGATGTATTTTTTTTAGAAAGAGATATGTTTTCAATTGGCTTTCTACTCATTTTCTAAGGGTATTAAATATCGTGCCTTGCGGCCTTGGGGGTTGTTTTATGATTTTTTTACGCACGACTATCCGTTGAGAGTCGTTTTATAACTGGGGTGTTTCCTGCTGTAATCTTTGTTTTTCAAGATTTTCGGAAAGCCTTTTTCTGATGATTGGGGGAAATAATGTTTTTATATTCCGCTGTTTTACAAAGGGATCCAATGCGAGATTTCCCTGCATAAAATTCTCTTTATTAGGGTACAAGTTTGCCCCTAATAAAATAAGTTCTTTATGCCGAAATTGTGCGTCCTCTTTGCTTGCATTTTCTTTTATTTTTCGCTGAATATGGCCCTCTTTTAATTGTTTTAAAAAACCACCACCTTGTTCTATTTGTTTAAAGATAGTCAAAGCCTTCTCGGCCATTTGTGTGCTAAGAGATGCGATGTAATAACTTCCTTCAGCAAAGTTTTGTGCCTCTTGGAAGCCGCTTTCTTGTTGCAATATTAACAGCTGATTTCTAGCAATCCGCTCCCCAAAGTCGTTTTTTTCTGCGTAGATATGATCGTAAGGAATGTTAGAAATTGTGTCTGCACCTCCTAAAATAGCACTCATGCATTCAGAGGTGGTCCGCAACATATTCACATTGTAATCATAAATAGTTTTATTTCGAGTAGAGGGTTGTACAAAAATATGTGCTTCCATATTTTCAATACCATACTCTTTTAAGAGTGCTTCCCATAAAAGTCGAAAGGCTCTGAGCTTTGCAATTTCATGAAAATAATGACCCGCAACAGAAAATTGAAAATGGATTTTATGTGCGTTTTCTGCCCCAAAATGATTTAAATATTCATTGGCATGCGCCAACGTGTATGCAAGTTGCTGTACCATATTGGCACCTGCGTTTTGATACAGGTCTCCAGAGACAGCAATTGAGTTTTCGGTAGAAGATGCGATCTTTTCTAATTGGTGATAATCTTCCTTTAAGCTTACAAACCAATTTCCTACTTCTGCAAGACTCCCTAATATATCTATTTGAAAGTAGCAGTGTTTTGCATTGCTAAATTGTTCGATTTCAGCAGTAAACCCTGCATCTAAAAAATCCAACTTAAAGTAAATTTTTAATGCAGTGAGATCAGCTCCTTGCAATAAAATAGCAGGATCAAATTTATTTTTTGCAATAAACTGTATGGCAGTAGCGCCTCTTTCTAAGGCAGCCAGTAGTAAGAGGTTCTCTTCTTTCTCGTTCGCGATAATAATGGTCTGACAAATGCTGAAACCTTCTTTTGCAGCAATTGGTTTCTGATACGTCTTGTCCTCTTTGGTGTAAAACGGCTTTACAGTAATTCCCTCATTCGTTTTCCAAAGTAGTGTGTCGTTGTAATCTGCACCTTTTAAGTCTACTTGAATTTTTTGTTTCCAAGCAGCAGGTGAGGTTTCTTCAAATTCACTAAATAGGAAATCGCTCATTATTTTTGTAGGGTATCAAATTCTATGATATAAATATCTTCGTTCTCTCTTTTCATGAGATAGGTTTCTCTCGCAAAACGCTCCAATTGCAGGGAGTCTCCTAACTTGTCAATGGTTGCTTTATCAGAAGCTATTTTTAACTGATAAAATGAAATTGTACGCTCCAAATCCTCTATTTCTTTATTGAATTTACGGTGTGTGAGGTACGAATTTTCATCAAAAAATAACATCCATACTAAGAATGGAATAAAAATTAGGACAAAGGTATTCGTCAAAATTTTAAATACTTTTTTATTTTTTATGCTTTTTAAAGACATCGCTATAATCGTTCATTTATCACTGTTCTTACAATATCGATGGCAACGGTATTAAAGCGATCATTCGGAATAATTAAATCTGCAAAATTCTTAGTAGGCTCAATAAATTGCTGATGCATCGGCTTTAAGGTGGTTTGATACCTGCTCAATACTTCATCAATATCTCTACCTCTTTCTGTAATGTCTCGCTTTAGCCTTCGAATGAGACGTTCATCTGTTTCTGCATGCACGAATATTTTTATATCAAATAAATCTCTTAATTCTTTGTTATTAAAAATAAGGATTCCCTCAACGATGACCACTTTTCTTGGGTGTGTTTTTATGGTGTCTTTCGTTCTATTGTGGGTTACAAATGAATAGACGGGTTGGTTGATGTTGTTCCCCGCTTTTAATGCTTTTAGATGTCTGATAATTAAATCAAAGTCGATGGCTCTCGGATGGTCAAAGTTAATCTTAGCCCTTTCCTCATAGGGCAAGTTATCCGTTTCGTTATAGTAAGAATCTTGAGAAATTACACAGACTTCATCTGTTGGTAATTGTTTTATAATTTGATTTACAACGGTGGTTTTACCACTTCCAGTTCCACCCGCAATTCCAATAATGAGCATAGAAATTTATGATTTTGATACAATTGTTACTTTCGGAAGTAAAGATATTATAAAAAAGTAAATTTAAAGGGTATCTGGGTTTTTTTTAAAGTACCCATAATGTTGTTGGGTGAGTGCGCAAGATGTCTAAAAACATACGGTTGTATCTCTGTATTGGTGCACGCAGTTAAAAGGAATAGGGTTGCTGATGGTTTCTTTTTATTTCAAATAAAAAAGCTTCAAAATAAATTTGAAGCTTTTCAATATTTAGAGCCGATGGAGGGACTCGAACCCACGACCTGCTGATTACAAATCAGCTGCTCTAGCCAGCTGAGCTACATCGGCCTTTGTTTTTCAGAGCGCAAATTAAATATAAAATTAGCGCATTGCCTAACTAAAAATGATTTATTTTTTGTGCACTAATCAGGAATTCTAACGTCACTTTTCTTTAGCAAATAATTATTGTTTTTGAAAGAATTATAAATTAGAAAGCGCTTTTCTCTAACTAACTAGCGCTGATGTTTTTAAGTTTTTTTTGAAGGACAGCACACATGGGACCTTAAGATTGTTGGTCATTGTAAAATCTTTTTTTTGCAGCAGCAGATTTTTATCAGGAAACTGATTTCCTAAAAACTCAAAAGAAGCGATTGGTATTTATTGCAAGGCTTCTTTGTAAGTAGACAAGCATCTTTCTCGCGCTTCTTTGTGGTCTACGATTTCTTTTGCATAGGTGAATTCTTGGAAATCAGGAACCCATTTCTTAATATACGCTAAGTCTTTGTCAAACTTTTTAATTTGTGTTGTTGGATTAAAGATTCTAAAATAAGGGGAAGCATCTACTCCAGACCCTGCAACCCATTGCCAATTACCAACATTACTGGACATGTCATAGTCGTGCAACTTTTCAGCAAAATAGGCTTCTCCCCATCTCCAATCTATTAATAAGTGTTTACAGAGAAAACTACCTACTAGCATTCGAATTCTATTGTGCATAAACCCCGTTTCATTTAACTGACGCATTCCAGCGTCAACTAAAGGATAGCCGGTTTCGCCTTTGCACCACTTGTCAAATTCAGTTTCATTATTACGCCAATCGATGCGGTCATATTTTGGCTTGAAAGCGCTTTTTGAGGTGTGTGGGAAATGCCAAAGAATCTGCATAAAAAATTCTCTCCATATTAATTCTTGCCAGAAGATTTCATTCTTTTCAGAAATTGCTTTTGCTATCATTTTACGAACACTTACCGTTCCAAAACGCAAATGAGGGCCTACTTTTGAGGTGGAATCTAATGCAGGGAAATTTCGGGTCTCTTCGTAAGCTTGAATCAGCTTTGGGGTCACCGTATAATTTTCTATTTTTTGCAAGGCTGGTTCAAAACCTATGGCTGCTAAACTTAAGTTTGGTAGGTTACTATCTTGAACTAAATTTTTTAAAAAAGAACTGGTATAGTAAAAATCTAGATTATGCGTTTTAAATTTTTCTTTCCAAACTTTCATAAAAGGAGTGTACACCTTATAGGGCAATCCATCCTTTTTTACAACCTCGTTTTTTTCAAAGATAACCTGGTCTTTAAAAGTTTCAAACTGAATGCCGTGGAGTGTTAATACTTCGGCAACCTGCTGATCTCTTTCGGTAGCATAGGGTTCATAATCTCGATTCGTGAAGACGGTGCCTATGGTATATTCTGAGGCTAGTTTTTTAAAAATAGCTGCCGGTTTTCCATGAAGCATGGCAATGCCGCTCTGGTGTTTTTTATTTAAAGTGGCACGCATCTCCTGCAACGTTTCATATATAAAACTGAGTCGCGCATCTTTTTTTGGAAGTTTTTTTAAAATATCTTCGTCAAAAATAAAAACAGGAAGCACGGGATGCTCACTTTTTAAGGCATTGTAAAAACCGACATTATCATCCAACCTCAGATCTCTTCGAAACCAAAAAATATTTACTGCTGTTTTCATTTTTTATAAGTACCAAAAAGTTCTTCTAATTTTTCCTGTCTGTAATTGAATATTTCTTCTAATTTAGGTTTGACGATGAAGGGGTGTACTATTTGACCTAAAATGCCTAACGGGACCTTATAGTCAATAATATCTTCCATTTCTACGCCACCATCTATCTCTTTAATAAAGTGCTTGTGATGCCAAAGTGCATAAGGTCCGTACATTTGTTCATCTACAAAGTATTTCTTTTCTTCAATATGCGTGATTTCAGAAACCCATTTTGTTTTAATCCCTAAGAGTGGAGTTACGATGTATTGAATAATTTGACCGGTATAAAGAGGTCTGTCTATCTCAGAGACAATATTAAAACTCATGTAGTCCGGAGTAATCGTCTTTAAGTTTTTTGGGTTTGATAAAAACTCCCACGCGGTATCTAAAGAAATCGGCAGTTGTTGTTTTTTGTGGAGTGTATATATTTTCATTTTTAATTATGGACTAAAATATAAAGGTTTAAAGAGCTTGCAACGCACAACCAAGCTATATACGGGAGCAATAAGTATTTGTACGCCCCTAGCTTTTTGCTGCCTCTAAAATAATAAATAAATAGGAGTGCAGTTAATAAAAGAAGAATAATAAATGCGAAGATTACAAGATGTTGATTAAAAAACACATAGTTCCAACTTACATTCAATACAAATTGAAATAAAAAAGTTATCCGATGCGCCCTCGTGTTTTCAAGCGAGAACAATCTCCCTAAATAGACGGAGAAAAAAAGCATGATTAGGGTCCAAGCGATTCCAAAAACGAACCCTGGAGGTGTCCAGGGAGCTTGGTTTAGGGAAGTATACCAATCAGAGAGAGGGCCTCCATTCATGAGCCAGCTTCCAATGGCCAAACCACCAAAGTTTAGGATTAAAAAAAGCAAGGTGCTTCGCAATTGTTTCATTCCCTAAGATTTAGCTTGTAAAGCCTCTATCTCTTTAAGAATGTCATCTGCCTCTTTGTATTTAGAGTCACTATCGGTTCTATTAATAGATTGCAGCTTGTAGGCCGCCTCCATTGTTTTTTTATATTTTTCTTGAAGTTTGTCTTCTGCTGATTTTTTTTTGAATATTCCGAACATAACTTTTATATTAAATGTTTAGTAATTTTTGAACTTGATGGTTTTGTGATTGAAAAGTAATAATCAACAAGATTGCCTTCAGGTGAAACTAAATATTTTTGGAAATTCCATTTTACTGAAGAACTTTTCGTGTCATTTAAGCTTTTATCGGTCAGCCATTTGTAAAGCGGGTGTTGTTGACTCCCTTTTACATCTAATTTTTCTGTCATTAGGAAAGAAACTCCAAAATTTACTTTGCAAAAAGCTTCAATGTCTTCTGCTGTTCCGGGCTCTTGACTTCCAAACTGATTACAGGGAGAACCAATAATCATCAAGTTTTCTTTGTGCATGGTATACAGTTCTTCTAATTCTTTGTATTGTGAGGTAAATCCGCACTTAGAAGCAACGTTTACGAACAAGAGGTATTTATTTTTGTACTCGGATAAGTCAATAGCCTTATTTTGTAAACTATTGATGTTGATTTTATAGATGTCTGTCATATTTTTTAAATTTTGAAACTTACAATTCCACAATCAAGCTCAAATATTTGGCCCGAAATGGAATTTGCTTTTTCTGATATTAGAAAGGTTGCTAAATCTGCTACTTCGTTAGGTTTAAGAAATTTTTTGAGAGGATGGCGTTCAGTGATATTTTCTATCATCTTTTCATTTCTCAAAAGTTTTGCTGCCAAATCTGTTTCAGTAACTGTAGGGGCAATAGCATTTACACGAATTGTAGGAGCTAATTCTGCGCCTAAAGATTTTGCCAAACCTTCAACGGCAGATTTTGCTGCTGCGATACTCGCATGGTAGGGCATTCCCAATTTAGCAGCAACGGTACTAAATAATAAAATGGAAGGATCTACTCCGTTTTTTAATTTTGGTAGGTATTTTTGAACTGCTTTTACCGCACCAATCACATTAATTTCAAAGTCATCTCTAAAATCCTCTAATTTTAATCTTGAAATTGGTTTTAAGTTGATACTACCAGGACAATAGATCAAAGTGTCTACTGCGTCAATTTCTGGCAAATCATCTGTAAGGATGTCGCAGTTATAGTGGGTAAGATTAGCATGCGGTAGCGAAGGGGCTGTTCTGCTAATGTTTATAACTAAATTTTCATCTTGCAAGGAGTTTACAATTGCCTGTCCAATTCCTTTGCTTCCGCCTACTATAACTATTTTTTTCATATGCTTTTAGGGTCTTCCTTTCAAGCGCTTTTCAATTTTCTGTTTTACAGCTGTCAAGCGCTTCATTTGATCCATTATTTCAGAATCTTTATCTACTTTATATACTTCGTTTAGCTCTAAAATAAGTGCTTTCACTTCTCTAGAGGCTACAATTCGATCGCTGGTTGTTTTAAATGAAAACTTTCTATGTTCGAATTCTCCAGCTCTTTCTAATAAATTCATGATGACTTTTCAGTTTATATAATCGGGTCAATATAATTATAAAACTTAGAAAAGCAATAAGAATGTGTACTAATTTCTTAAGATGTCAACGGTTTTCCTTTTAAGCGCCTTTCAATTCTTTGCTTAATTACAGTCAATCTTTTCATCAGATCCATTAGTTTGACGTCTTTACTCTTCTTGTAAACTTCATTTATGCTTAAAATGAGTTCTTTAGCTTCTCTTGCAGCCATGATACGATCACTGGTTGTGGGGAATCTTTTTTTTCTGGTTTCGAACTCTAAGGCTTTTTCAATTAACTTCATAATTAATAATTTAGGGTATTTTGTAATTCAGCTATTTTTTCTGGACTATTAAATTTTCCACCAAAATAAGAGGTGACGGTAGCAGAGGTATCATCTTTAATTCCTCTTGAGGATACACATAAATGCTTTGCATCAATAATTACTGCAACATTTTCAGTGTTTAAAATTGCCTTTAGTTCTTCAGCAATTTGGTTCGTTAGACGTTCTTGAACTTGCGGTCTTTTCGCATAATACTGTACAATTCTATTTAACTTGGACAATCCAATTACTCTTCCCGATGAAATATACGCAACATGTGCTTTACCCATTATGGGTACGAAATGATGTTCGCAGTTTGAGTAGAAGGTGATGTTTTTTTCCACCAACATTTGATTGTATTGGTATTTATTGTCAAACAATGCAACCTTTGGCTTATTTGCAGGGTTCAGACCTGAGAAAATCTCATCGATATACATTTTTGCTACTCTTTTCGGAGTCCCTTTGAGTGAATCGTCCGTTAGGTCAAGGCCCATGACATCCATTATTTCTGAAAATAAGTTTGCAATTTTTTCTTTTTTCTCAGTGTCAGATATTAAAAATGCAGTAGCTTTCATCGGAGTTTTCAACCCTGTAAAGAGATGATCGTCACCGATATCTTCGTGAGAGAATCCGTTTAATCCCTTCGTGTTTTCTGTAGTTTCTGTATCTTCAATCATGGTGTCTTTTTTAGTTGCTGTCCTTAAGTACTCTAATCTTAAAAGCAAAGCACGGTTTTTATCTTTTTGATATAGAGTTGTTTGATATTGAGCGCTGTCTGGTGCACTTGAATCTTCCTTTTGCAAAAGTCCTTAACTTTTCATGTTTGGTCTTTCTACCCTGTACGCGTTTCCTCCAATTTTTGAAGCTTTTTAACTTCATTTCTCTTCGCATGAGATCAATAACCTCTTGTTCTTTTAAACCAAACTGAAACTCAATGGACTCAAAAGTGGTTCTGTCTTCCCAAGCCATTTCTATAATCCGATCGATTGCGATACTGTCTAATTCTTCCATCTAATAGTATTGGTACTGTTTGTCATTTTCTATCTTAAAATCTACTATTTTTTGGATAAATTTTTTATTTTCTTTTAAAAGTTTATTGCTTTTGAACCGCACAAAATTTCCCTGAGCGTGAATGCTAAAACCTTCCGTTTTGTAGGTGTGTAATTGATAATAGGGAATGGCCCAACTAAAGTTCTTTAGTCCTTTATTTACATGCACAAGAATTCCCTTTTCTCGGAGTTCGATATTGCCATAGTTGATATCGGAAACTGCGTTTATGAGGTCTGAAAAGCCTGGGCTTACCGCATCAATAACCATTCGCTTAGAGCCAACGCCACCGAGCTTAACTGCTTTTATAAAACTGTAAGATTTGCCTAGCATTTCATTAATGGAGGCTGCAGCATCTTTGTTATTAAGAGTCGTGTTAAATATCATTATTCAAATGTACAATAAATTAGTTATGTTTAACTATTTTTAGAATACCTTAAACAAGAATTAACAGAACATTATCGTTTGAATGGCAGGGGTATTTAGTCCGTTTTGAACGTTCTATTTCGGTCTGAGAGCATGTGTTTTTTTAAAATACGTTCGCTTTCTTCCCGCACCGCTGCATTTTTTTTCATGTTCCACAACGTGTCACTTGCTTTTTTACGGGCTACTTTAATATCTACGATAGGTTTTGGGTACTGCACGCCAAGTTCGAAATTATTAAATTGTTGGTCTAACGGTGTCATTAAATAAGGCTCATGTATAAAAGGGATGGATAAATTAGCCAGTTCTGGAACCCATTTTTTTATAAAGCTGCCATCTTCGTCGTGTTCGAGACTATTTTTTATAGGATTGTAAATTCGAAGTGTATTAATTCCAGTTTCTCCAGCATTCATTTGTAATTGAGAAAAGTGGATTCCGGGTTCAAAGTCTAAAAACAGTTTGGAAAGATGCTGCGAGGAGGCTTGCCAAGGTTGCCATAAAATATGAGTAAAGAAAGACACCACCATGGCGCGCATTCTAAAGTTTAAGTAACCGGTTTCTTTCAGACAGCGCATGGAGGCATCGATTAGAGGAAACCCAGTTTCCCCTGTTTCCCAAGCTTTTTGATACTCTGAAGAAATACTCTTTTTTAATTTTTGGTATCCTTTATTGATACTTGCGTTTTCCATGGTGTGCTCCATTTCGAACTTCTGAATGAAGTGGGCTTGCCATCGGAGCCTGGAAATAAAGGCACTCAGGTGACGTTTATTTGCATCTGTTTTATATTTGGTAGCTTCTTGAAATATCTGACGGATAGAAACATTTCCCCACGCAAGATAAGGTGACAGCCTACTGCAGCTTTCGCGTGCCAACGCAGGTTTAGAGATGTTATACATGTACTTTTCATGACGTTTTTCAAAAAAGGTATCTGCATATCTCCAGGCCATTTTTGTGCCTCCTTTTTGAAAATAAAGATGTTTTGGAGTTTCTAAATCCACGGTATTAAAGTACTTCTCTAGCTGTGTGATTTCTTCAAAAGTCAAAAAGGATTTGGTATGTAATTCATTTTTGATTTGTGTATCATACATATAATCATCCCATTTTTCAAACCAATCAGCTCTATTTAGCAAGCCTCGTAAGACCCCGTTGTTATTGTTTTCTTTCCAGGCTACCGAATTATTTCTGCAATACCGGGTAAACTCTTTATCGCGATTATAGGTAATTAAAAGACCGGTTTCTTGATGAGAAAATACAGTATCAATTTTAAAAGAATTAAAAATTTGATTAAAGGCGTTCACCACCTCTGTTTGAACACACAGTACTTTGGTGTTGTATTTTTTTAGTTCAAGGTTTAAAGCAACAATAGATTGTTTGATGAAATTCCAATGGCGTTGGTCATAATGAGGATCATCAATTAAGGAATCTTCAAAGACATATAAAAAAAGCACACGCTTATCTGAGGCCAACGCATTTTGAATTGCCTCATTATCCTGTAAACGCAAATCGCGTTTAAACCAAACAACATGTATTTCTTCTTTGTTAATATGCATCTATATTTTCTATAATATGATTCGCTTTTTCTGCAATCTTTATGCGATCTTCATTGGACATTTTATTCAGTACGCTGTACATCATCTTCATTCTAAAGTTTGTCTTTAGTTTTTCTTGTTTTTCCTCTAAAAAATTCCAGTACAGTGTATTAAAAGGACAGGCATCGTCTTCAAATTTCTTCGCTTTATTGTAGGTACATGCATCGCAATAATTACTCATTTTTCCGATGTAACTGCCGGAAGAAACATAGGGTTTAGTTGCTATCTTACCACCATCTGCAAACTGACTCATCCCGCGCGTATTTGGCAATTGCACCCATTCAATAGCATCTACATAGATACCTAAATACCAGGCATCAATTTCATCTGGATGCACCTGTGTGAGGAGTGCAAAATTCCCAGTAATCATTAAGCGCTGAATGTGATGTGCATATCCATTGTCTAAAGAATTATGAATTGCATTTTTTAAACAGTTCATTTTTGTCTCTCCCGTCCAAAAGAAGTTTGGTAATTTATTCTTATTTTCTAGAAAATTCTCTTTTTTATAGTTTGGCATGAGCATCCAATACATGCCTCGCATATATTCTCTCCAACCTAAAATTTGTCTTATAAAGCCTTCCACTTGTGAAATGTC
>DPRC01000093.1:39012-39507 GCA_003537695.1 Polaribacter sp. | reverse complement strand
CGATTATTTTTGAATTCATAGCAAAGGATATTCTACTGTGAAATAAGTAGATTTTATCGGTATGCATGGCATCTTGATAATCTCCAAAATGAACCAATAAGTGCTCACAGAAATAAGCAAGTTGCAGCAGTGCTTGTGCTCTAGAAATAGGATATTCAAAGTAGTTAGGATTGATTTTTCCAATAGTTTTGATTCCTGCTTTTTTAATTTCCGCTAAAATTCCCGATACATTGAGATCGAAGGTGATTTCCTGCGGAATTAATGCTTCTCCTTTCCATTTTTTTCGATTGCTGGCGTCATAGTTCCATTTACCACCTTCAGGTTGCTTGTCTACCATTAAGATTTGATGTTTTTTTCGCATGTTGCGATAGAAATGTTCCATCAAAAATTGTTTTTTACCTTTGAAAAAGGCAGCTAAATCTTCCCTTTCCGTATAAAAATGTTCGGAAGAAAAAACGTCAGCTTCGATGTTTAAAGTGCTGCAAAATGATTTCA
>DPRC01000093.1:26871-38606 GCA_003537695.1 Polaribacter sp. | reverse complement strand
GTTAAGTTCTGCGTTAAACTTTGGGTATTATTAGCATCATTAATGCGGTAATAAACAACGTTGTGCCCTGCGTCTTGTAATGTTTGAGCGAATGTCCTCATGGCTGCAAAAAAACCCACTACTTTTTGAATATGGTGTGTTACATAGTCTGTTTCTTGTCGCATTTCGAACATGCAGTAGGTTACTGCACTGTTGGTCTCTTTAAACCAAGAGTGCTGACTGTTAAGTTGGTCTCCTAAAATTAAGCGCAGTTTCTTCATTTTAAAATAATGTTTTTTCTAACCAAAGTTTTCTGTATTTGTGATTTTGATCGTAGCGTTCGGCCTGTAGTTGCGTGTTAAATTTTCGATCTCTTGGATCATTTCCAACACCTGCTACATACATCCAATTGCCGTAATTGCTATGCACATCATAATCGACCAGCATAGATTCGAAGTAGGCAGCCCCAATCCTCCAGTCTAATAATAGTTCTTTCGCAAAATAGGAAGCTACGTTCTGGCGTCCTCGGTTGCTCATAAAACCAGTCTCTCGGAGTTCGATCATATTTGCATTTACAAAGTCATCTTTGGTCTCCCCTTGTATCCATTGCTGAATCGTTTTCTGATCCGAATTCCAATGATAATTTTTATCCAAGATACCCCCTATTTTGAAAATTTTAGAAGCATATTTTAAGGAGATATATTTAAAATAATCCCTCCAGATTAACTCAAAAATAACCCAATAAGTCGACTGGTTTGCACCAAACTCCGACTCATATTCTTTAATCTTCCAATAAATTGTTTTCGCAGACAGACTCCCATTGGCTAACCAAGGAGAAAATTTTGTGCTATAGTCGGCCCCGATGAGACCGTTTCTTGTTTTTTTATAATAAGAAACTTTTTTTGTTTCAAAAAAGTAGTCTTGCAACCTTTCAAATGCAGCGGTTTCACCTCCGGCAAAAGGAAAGGCTGTCTTTGTAACAGCTTCAAAATCAGAAAAACCGAGGGTCTCCATTTTAGGAATGGCCGTTTCTGTATCAATTAAGTTTTCTTTTGGAAGTTTAGACGCTGAAAACACATCCTCAATTTTCACTGTTTTTTCTAATTTTTTTCTAAAAATGGTAAATACATCTGGAATTTTAGAAAAATCGTTTGATACTGCTTCCGGGTGGTACAAAAACTGATCATAGTCTGCCGTAAAATGCACGGTGTCTGAGAGGGTACTCTTGATTAAATTATCGGTAGCAACCTCTTCTCGCGTCCATTCTTTTTGTGTATAAATAGCGGTGATAGACAGTGCATCACAAAGCGCATGTATTTTGTTTTCGGGGCTCTCAAAATAAGTAAGCAATGTGATATTTAGTGCTTCTAAATTTTTTTTTAAGTCCGCAATTGTTTCCAAGAGAAATTTTGCTCTGAACTTTGCTGTTTTTTGAAACCCAAAGGCATCTGGTTTGAATAGTTTTGGATCAAAAAAGTAAACGGCAATAACTTTAGAGTGACTTTCTGTTGCTTTTTTTAAAGAGACATTGTCATGCACCCGTAAGTTATTACGGAACCATATTAAAGCTGTGTTTTCTTGTTTCTTCTGCATTTTTCGCTACAATATTTTACGTCTTCCCAATTTTTTTCCCATTTTTTTCGCCAAGTAAAAGGGAGTTGACAAACCATACAGGTCTTTTGTGGTAAGTGTTGTTTTTTCAAAATTACTTATTAAGGTTGTTGATCATTCCGTTGAAAATAAACCAATGAAAAGGCATGACTGCATACCAATAGAGTCTTCCGCCAAGTCCGTGAGGTCTAAAAGTGGCGGTTTGATAGAGTACCCCTTTTTCTACTTTAAACTCTAACCAAGCCTCTCCGGGTAATATCATTTCTGCATAGAGTAGGAGCTTACCATTTTTTTTATCGGCATAAATTACACGCCAAAAATCCAATGCATCCCCTGCAAATAGTTCTGTAGGATGTCTTCGTCCTCTCCGCAAACCGGTACCTCCAAAAAGCTGATCTATAATACCTCGAAGTTTCCATAGAAAAGTAGCATAATACCATCCTGTTTCTCCACCGATTGCCCAAATATTATCAAGTAGTTGTTCTTTATTCTTTATTTTTCTTTTTTTAAAATCTTTAAAACACCCATGTTTTGGCACATTGATAAATTCGTGTACATAGTTTTTTAATTTGCCACTACTGATATAGGAATCTTTCCAACTAGAAATAATGCTGTTTTGTTTTATTTTCACGAATGCAAATTCAACTGCTTGCCGATAGGTCATGGGCTGCACATCTAAAATTTTATTGATGTCACTTTTGTTTCCGATGACTTCAACGCCCATAGAATTTACAAGAGAAGTAGCGAGTTTATAGGAAGTAGAGGTTACAAAATACAACCAGTAAGAGGATAGTTTTGGAGTCATGACCGGTACAATTATGATCCGTCTTTTGAGCTTCCTAACCGCTGCAAATTCCAATAGCATTTCTTTATAAGTAAGGACTTCTGGCCCAAAAACATCATAGGAGGTATTGAACAACTCCTTCTTGTTAAGTGCCCTGTGTAAAAAGGAGAGTACATCTCTAATCCCGAGTGGTTGTGTTTTTGTATTCAACCATTTGGGTGCAATCATCGCTGGAAGTTTTTCCACGATATCTCTTATAATTTCAAAAGAAGAACTTCCTGAGCCAACGATGATGCCGGCTTTAAATGTGGTGAGGGCATAAATTTTTGAAGCCAATGCTTTTTCTACATTTTTTCGAGATAGTAAATGCTTGGAAAGTTTGGTGTCATTGGTAATTCCGCTTAAATAGATGACCTGCTTGACGTTGGTTTTTTCGGCAAAACGTTTGAAATTAAAAGCACATTTTTCTTCTAAAATGTGAAATTCTTTTGCCGAATTAGACATCGAGTGTATCAAGTAATATGCAAAGTCAATATCTTTTGGAATGTTCTCTAAGCTTTCAGCATTTAAGAAATCTGCAGAAACTAAAATTACATTGGCCCGTTCTTTAAAGTAATTTTGTGCTCTTTCCTTGTCTCTAACAGCGCAAACAACGGTATGTCCATCGTTTAACAAAAGAGGTATTAACCTTTTTCCGATATAACCTGTTGCCCCTGTTACAAGAATTTTCATACACGTTTAATTATATTTTTTTTGGTCGTTGATACGACAATTGTGCTTTAAACTTTGGAATTGCATAAGTATCTAAACCGTTAATGGTCGCGATGTTTCCCTTAGAAAGATTAATCAAGCCATCTTCCTGCAACAATTCGTCCTGAATATACAACTCTTGAATTTGGGAGACAATAAGCAGTACATCATTGGAGGGCACATATACTTCTTCGATAAACTTCATACTCATTTGTACAGGCGCTCCTTTTACAAAAGGAGCCTTGAATGCACCTTTGTATTCTGGTTCTAAGTTTGTCATGTCAAATTCCGATACTTCTTTGGGGTACTTGGCAGAGGTATGGTGTGCATCCTCAATAATACCCTCATGAATATGATTGATGGTGAAAACACCCAAATCTTTCATGTTTTTATAAGTATCTCTTGGCACTGTTGTTGGCCTTAAAATAAAACCTAAGGTTGGTGGTTTAGAGCCTAAATGGGTAACCGAACTAAAAACACCAACATTGGCAATTCCTTCTTCTGAAATCGAACCTAATAAATTTGCAGATTTAAAACCTGAACAGCTATTTATCAAATTGATTTTATAGATTTTCTCTAAATTCTGAATATCATTGAAATTAAAGAAAGCCATTATAGATTTTTATAATTATTTATTTTTATCTCTTTTCCTTGCAAATCGTGCATTAAATTATACAATCCAAAAAAGGTTCTATTGATATATATAAAGTGTTTAGAGCCTCTGTTTCCATTCATGTTTTTTAACTCAGAACTCTTCATGTATTTACTTCCTAGATCGGAAATCTTACCAAAAAAGCCATCATCAGAGAAATCAAATTCTTCCTCGTGAAAAGGTTGCGTAAAGAGGCTTAACATTTCGTGAAACATTGCTCTAAAAAAGTCTAATTCCTCTGGGGAGTCGTCTTCTCTTAAAATTTCTAATTCAAATAATTTTTTCTCAAAAATCACAGGATCGTTGATGCATGCAGGTTTCGCTAATTCAAAATAAGGTGTATAAAATGCCAAAGGGATCGTTTTCATGCATCCAAAGTCAATAACGATCAGTTCATTTTCTGGAGAGACCAAAAAGTTTCCAGGGTGCGGGTCTGCATGTACTTTCTTTAAGCTATGAATTTGGAACATGTAGAAATCCCAAAGTGCTTGCGCTAATTTGTTAGAAATGACTTGGTCATTGGTTTTAAACTCAGATAAATGCAGTCCATTCATCCAGTCCATTGTAATGATTCTGTCTGAAGACAATTCTGAATAGTAATTCGGGAAATTGAGGTTTGGAATGTGTTTACACGCAGCAACAATTGCTTTGCTTTGCGCTACTTCTAAGACATAGTCTGTTTCTTCTACCAGCTTACTTTCTACTTCTTTAAAGTACCGATCAGAATCCTTTCCTCTAATATTAAACATTTTAACTGCAATGGGTTTCACCATTGATAAATCTGAGGTAATACTATCCGCAATTCCAGGATACTGGATTTTTACGGCTAACTTTTTTCCATCTTTTTCAGCCTTGTGTACTTGGCCAATACTCGCCGCATTTACAGATACAGTATTGAATTTATCGTAAATTTGACTTGGATCTTTTCCAAAGTAGTTTTTGAAGGTTTTTACAACCAAAGCTGGAGATAATGGCGGCACAGAGAATTGAGAAAGTGAAAATTTTTCTACATAGGCCCTCGGTAAAACACTTTTTTCCATGCTCAACATCTGCGCAACTTTAAGGGCACTCCCTTTTAACTGTTGCAGACCGTTGTAGATGTCTTCTGCATTGTTTTTATTTAATTTTTCTTTTGCTTCAATTTCTGATTTGGTGAGTTTATCACCGTAATATTTTAAATAATTCACACCAATTTTTGCGCCAGTAGTTACTAATTTAGAGGCACGTTGTATTTTGGATGTGGGGATCGAATCGATTGTTTTCATAGCTTCTCTAATTGAAGTTTACTTTTTCTTTTAAAATGAATTTCCCAAAATCAAGAAGACTTTTGAGTGGTTTTATATCCAAGAGGTCAAAACGCGAGTTCACAGATTTTTCGATAAAAATATCTGTTTTCTCAAATGAAGCTGAGGTATCGTCTAGCCAAAATTTCAAGGTCAGTACCATTTGGATCCAAGAGGATTCCTGTGTAGTCTTTTCCTGAATTTTTACAAGTTGCTCTTGTTGTAAATCTATTTTCTCAATACCAATATTATTCGCAAAAGTTTTAAAGTCTTGCTTTAAATCTTTCAGTAATTTTAAAGAGGTTAATTTGAGGACACTTTCGTTACCACGCAATGCATACACAACATAACTTCTATTTGCAGTTAGCAATTCAAAAAAGGTGAAATAAAAACTTAATAACTTATTTCGGGCGTCATATGTTGGATATTCTTCACTCTTCGCCAACATTTTAAGTGTGTTGTTAAAGAATTCTCCAAAAATAGACTGCTCTATTGCTTCAAAAGAACCAAAGAATTTATAGAAATCTGCTTCTTCAAAATTATTTTCTTTTGCGAAACTAAAAACAGATTTAGGATGGTGATTGTGTTCTAGTACAAACTCCATGTACCAAGAAATTAAGTGGTCTTTGCTAATGTTTTTCTTGCGTGCCATAATTATTAAATTTTAGACAAAGGTACGAATGTTTAATAAAATTATACTTTTGTTAAACAATAATTTTATGTTAATTACACCTACTGAGAGCGGGCTAATTTGCAGACTTTTGTCAGTGGCTTTGGGACTGTTTAGGTTTGTTTAAATACTTGATTCTTTGGAAGCATGCACTGCTTTTTTAACTCTGCACTTTCTCAATTTTTGAAGCGCTTGAGATTCTTGCAAAATTGGAGTAAAATATTCGCACTATGATAAACAAAAAAATCCAATCATTTTACTGATTGGATTTCTTAAGTCGGGGTGGCAGGATTCGAACCTGCGACCTCCTCGTCCCAAACGAGGCGCGATGACCGGGCTACGCTACACCCCGAAAATGATTGCTCATTTAAGGACTGCGAAGATACATTCTTTTTGTAAAAAAACAATCAAATTAGGAATTATTATTCCATACAGAAGCTTCATTATTTCTAATTATATCCGCATTATTAAAACTTATAAACATTCGTTTCTTCAAGCGTTAAAAAACTATATTTTTACGGTACTTAAAAAGGATTCATAAAGTTATGTCAGATACAATAGAAAAAATTAAATGTTTAATTATAGGTTCAGGACCTGCAGGGTATACGGCAGCAATTTATGCAGCAAGAGCAGATATGAAGCCTATTATGTATACAGGAATGCAAATGGGTGGTCAGTTAACCACGACTACGGAAGTTGATAATTTTCCGGGATACGCCGAAGGAACAGATGGACCTGCGATGATGGAGGATCTAAAGAAGCAAGCAGAACGTTTTGGTACGGATGTGCGTTTTGGAATGGTTACAAAAGTATCGCTGAGTGCTGAAGTTGGCGGTATTCATAAAGTGATTGTGGATGAAAATAAACACATAGAGGCAGAGACCATCATTATTTCTACCGGTGCGAGTGCAAAATATTTAGGAATAGAAAGTGAGCAACGTTTGATTGGTGGAGGGGTTTCAGCATGTGCAACTTGTGATGGGTTTTTCTACAAGGGTCAGGATGTGGTTGTAGTTGGAGCAGGGGATACCGCTGCAGAAGAGGCAACATATCTTGCAAATATTTGTAGTAAAGTCACCATACTTGTTCGAAAAGACTTTATGAGAGCTTCCAAGGCGATGCAACATCGTGTGAATAAAACGAAGAACATCGAAGTTTTATACAATACAGAGATTGATGAGGTTTTGGGTGCTACGGTGGTAGAAGGTGTAAGAGCAATTAATAACAAAACAAAGGAAACGCATCAGATTGATGTAACAGGTGTTTTTATTGCAATTGGTCACACGCCAAACTCAGATTTGTTTAAAGGAGTTTTAGACATGGATGAAACGGGTTATTTAATTACGAAAGGGAAAACCACCAAAACAAATTTGCCTGGAGTTTTTGCTTCTGGAGATATTCAGGACAAAGAATATAGGCAAGCTGTAACGGCAGCAGGAACAGGCTGTATGGCTGCTTTAGATGCAGAACGTTATTTAGGAGCTTTGGAATAAAGGCTGTTTAAAAACACCAACAAAAAAAAGAGAGTACCACAGGGTGCTCTCTTTTTTTTGTTGGTGTTTTTGGGAAAATAGGAATTTTAAACTTCTACAGAAGCCTTCATCGACTTTCTGTAAGTAAATGAATTAAAAATATTTCTTTTTCCAAAATTATTCATCGATTTCGCATTGACAAATTTTCCAAAAAGGATTTTGCTAACACCAAAATATTCATATTTATTACCATCTGTAAAAGTAACTTCTAACAACATACTTTTGTGATGCCAATCTGAAACTTGAAACGCTGTAATTGTTTCTTTGTAGGCCTCTAAATTAGCAGCTTTCGTTTCTGGAGCGATGCTTACTAAAAAATGATATCCGTCTATTATTTGAGTGCTCATTACATCTGCTTCATCCTTTTTTTCTTGTTCCTGAAATTTATCTGGATGCCATTCTTTTACCAATCCTCTGTAAGCAGTTTTTAATTCTTTTAAAACTATAGGGCCTTCAACTTTAAAAAGTTTTTTATATTCTTTAATACGTTTCATTTCTGTGTTTTCAAATTGCGTGCAAAAGTACTGATAAAAAAGAGATTAGCTATTTTAATGTTGTTTTATTTTTTATTTGGTTTTTAAAAATAAGAATGGAGCATCCAGACAACGGTATTCAGCGCCTTTTTAGTGCCCTTGTGCTTTTTTAAAAATTACAAACCCAATGCTTTTCTTTCCGCAGTATTTCCTACGCCGTTCTTCGTCCAATAAGCAGAAAGGATGGTATTTATTTTTTGTCCTTTGCTTGTAAGCGTTTTTCCTCTTTTAGTAAGTGTTTCCTCCCAAGATTGAATATAATAGGGAAACTCCTTACTAATTTTAATGGTCAAAGTTCTTTTTAATTTTGGATAGCTCAGCTTGTAGAACTGAGAGTTGCCTACCGTTTTGAGAGTAGCAACTGCTGCATAGCTTTTTATTTCTTTGTGATGCAAGGCTAAAAACTCAAAAGAGGGAATTATGGCGATATTTCCAAGAGGCATATTTTCTGGAGAAATACGCAATCGATTCCAAAGTTCATTTTCTAAAACCTTTTTTTCAAGAGAGCGTTTTCTATCTGCATCACTTTCAAAATAAGAATGAAAATCGATCTCAAAATTCCTTCGGTTGTTTAATTGTATAAACGTATTTCCGCACCATTCTTGTGCAGAGAAAGAAATTTTCAGGGCTTGCTCCTCCGATGCAATCGGGGAGAAGCTGCTTGTCATTATGGAGTAAGGGTATATTCCGGTGACAAACTTCTTCGTGCTATTTAATTTTAATACCGGAATGTTTTGTGCACTTTTCCCATCTGCTTTTACTTGCTTTTCTGGAAGAAAATCTTCGGTCACATAAATATGTACTGCAGTTCCTTCATGCACTTCGCCATATCTTGCTTGTGTTAGTTTATAAGAGGTTATTTCTGCTTTTCCACCATACCAATAGCTGTTAAATTTCGGATGCTTTGTGGATGTGTTTTTAGCGCTTTTTGTTGCTAAAGCAGATTTTTTAGGATTTTTACCAGTGCAAAAAAGAAAAAGAAAGCTGGTGATAATTAAGGTTTGGATTTTCATGTGTTACTTTTAGACGCAACCAATTTACGATAAAATTAAAACCCAAAAGAAGATCCCAAGAGAATTAACAAGTACCTATTAAAAAAGACCCGCGATTAAGCGGGTCTTTACAACAACTAACTAAATTCTTAAACTTATGATAATTCAAGAAAATTTTAAATAATTTTAGAAGCAGTACTTATTTTCTGCTTTTAATTTTTCTGCGATCATATTACGCAATCCAATTACGTTTGGATAATTTACATATTTAGTAAAACGTTTTAGTCCCATTAACAACATGCGTTGCTCGTCACCCTCAGAAAAAGAAACAATTCCTTCTCTTCCGTTTTTATTAATAATTTCTACGGCATTGTAAAGATATAGCTGTGCCATCGCTATTTGCCCTTCTTGAGCATCTTGACCAAAGCGTTTGGTATTTTTTTCTACTCTTAATAAAGTAGATTCAGCCATATAAACTTCGTTTAAGATGTTTGCTGCTGCCATTAATAATTGTTGGTGCTTGTCTAATTCTGGACCAAATTTCTGAATTGCAGAACCTGCAACCATTAAAAACACCTTTTTTAGCTTTGCAATCATTTCTTTCTCTTCCGCAAATAATTCAGAATAATCAGGGGTATCAAAAGAAGGTATGCCCATGAGTTCATTGGCAACAGCAGTTGCTGGGCCTAATAAGTCGACATGTCCTTTCATCGCTTTTTTCACTAACATACCAACAGAAAGCATTCTGTTAATTTCATTGGTTCCCTCATAAATTCGAGAAATTCTTGCGTCTCTCCACGCAGCTTCCATTGGAGTTTCCTCAGAGAATCCCATACCTCCAAAAATTTGAATTCCTTCGTCTGCACAGGCTTGTACATCTTCTGAAACGGTTACCTTTAAGATAGAACATTCAATAGCATATTCTTCCACTCCTTTTAATTCTGCCTCAGGGTGAGAATTTCCTTCTTCTACCCGCATTGCAATGCGGTCTTCAATATCTTTTGCAGCTCTATAACTTGCGGATTCACCAGCATATACGTTGGTTGCCATTTCTGCTAATTTTCCTTTGATCGCTCCAAAATCTGCAATAGACGTTTTAAATTGTTTACGCTCTGTTGCATATTTTAATGCAGTTTCTGTAATTCTTCTTTGAGAATCAATACAGGCTGCTGCGAGTTTAATTCGACCAACATTTAAAGCGTTCACAGCAATCTTAAATCCGCCTCCACGAACAGACAACATATTTTCTGCGGGAACAACGGTATCATTAAAAAATACTTGACGTGTAGAACTTGCGCGAATTCCTAATTTGTGTTCTTCTTCTCCTAAAACAATTCCATTTGGATTTTCACGATCATATTCAACAATAAATCCAGTAATGTTTTTATCATTTTCTATTCTTGCGAAAACAATCATCAAGTCACAAAAACCTGCATTGGAAATCCACATTTTTTGTCCGTTTATGGTATAGGACTTTTCATCGGCAGAAAGTACTGCTGCTGTTTTTCCTGAATTGGCGTCAGATCCTGCACCGGGCTCTGTTAAACAGTAAGCGCCCATCCATTCTCCAGTAGCTAATTTAGAAACATATTTTTGTTTTTGTGCCTCTGTCCCGTACAGTGTTATTGGCATGGTGCCAATTCCAGTGTGCGCTCCAAAAGCAGTACTTAAAGAACCATTTCCACTAGAAATATATTCACAAGTAAGCATGGTAGAGACAAATCCCATTCCCAGTCCCCCATATTCTTCAGGTACCGAAACACCTAAAAAACCAAGTTCTCCAGCTTTTTTCATTACTTCCTCTGTAAGCTTGTAATCTTTTGCTTCAAAACGCTCCTTGTGTACTATGATTTCCCGCTCATTAAACTCTTTAACGGCTTCTTTCATCATAATTTGCTCTTCAGAAAAATCTTCTGGAGTAAATACATCTTCGCAATTGGTTTCTTTTACAAGAAATTGACCACCTCTTAGCAGATTCTTTTTTAATGTTTCCATATTTTATTAACGTATGACGGTAAAACTTTTGACGTAAGAGGTCAAGGGTGCTACCAATTTTTAATTATTACTTTTTATTTTTAATGTCTGTACTTAATTTTCTTTTTATTACGATAGAAATTCAAATACGCCTGCTGCACCCTGTCCAGTTCCAACGCACATGGTTACCAATCCGTATTTATTTTTCATATTGCGTTTTCGCATTTCATCAAAGAGCTGTACCGATAATTTGGCACCTGTACATCCTAATGGATGGCCCAATGCAATCGCACCACCATTTACGTTTATGATTTCTTGATTTAGGTCTAGTTCGCGCATGACCGCTAAAGATTGAGAAGCAAACGCTTCGTTCAATTCAATCAATTCGATATCACTTTGTTGCAAACCTGCCTGCTTTAAAACTTTTGGGATTGCGGCAACGGGGCCAATTCCCATAATTCTTGGTTCTACTCCAGCAGCGGCATAATTCACAACTCTTGCAATCGGTTCAAGGTTTAATTCTTTTACCATTTCTTCGCTCATGACCATTACAAAGGCAGCACCATCACTCATCTGAGAGGAGTTACCAGCGGTAACACTTCCATTGGCAGCAAAAACGGGACGTAATTTATTTAAGATCGCAGTAGAAGTTCCTTTTCTTGGACCTTCATCTTTATTGACCGTATATTTTCGAACTGCTTTTTTACCATTTTCATCTAAATAGGTTTCCTCCACTTCTATTGGAGCGATTTGATCCTGAAAACGATTTTCTGCTTGCGCTTTTAATGCTTTCATATGAGAGTTGTAGGCAAATTCATCTTGGTCTTCTCTAGAGATTTTGAACTGATTAGCAACCGCTTCTGCAGTATTCCCCATGCCCCAATAATAGTCTGCATGTCCTTCTTTTACGGTGTTGTAATTTAGTTCGGGCTTGTAACCGGTCATCGGCACAGAACTCATGCTTTCTGATCCACC
>DPRC01000093.1:12149-26483 GCA_003537695.1 Polaribacter sp. | reverse complement strand
GTTTCTAATCCTGAAGAGCAAAATCGATTTACAGTAACTCCAGGAACATCCACAGAGTTCAATCCAATTAAAGAAATAAAGCGGGCCATGTTGAGTCCCTGAGAGCCCTCTGGCATTGCGTTCCCAACAATCACATCATCGATGCGTTTGACATCTAAATTTGGCAATTCTTTCATCATGTGTTGAATGGTTTCTGCACCCAACTCATCTGCACGCTTGAAACGAAAAACACCTTTTGGAGCTTTTGCAACCGCGGTTCTATATGCTTTTACTATATATGCTGTTTTCATAATTTTAGTTTCTTAAAGGTTTTCCTGTTTTTAACATGTGTTGAATTCTTTCTAAGGTCTTTCTTTCCGAACAAAGGGATAAGAAAGCTTCTCTTTCAAGATCTAATAAGTATTGTTCTGTTACCAGTGTTGGTTCAGATAAATCTCCTCCAGCCATAACATACGCAAGCTTATTAGCGATTTTCATGTCGTGCCCACTAATATATTTAGAATCTTTCATGGAATCGGTACCTACTAAGAACATCCCTAAAGCTTGTTTTCCTAAAACTTTTACGTCTTTTCTGAGAGCAGGTTGCGTGTATCCGCTTTCTGCCATTAATTTTGCATGTGCTTTTGCAGTCGCAATTTGTCGGTCTTTATTTACCACCACAATATCTTTTCCTTTCTGAAGTAAACCGATATCAAAGGCTTCATAAGCAGAGGTAGAGACTTTAGCCATACCGATTGTTAAAAAGTTTTCTTGCAGAATATTTAATTCAACATCCCCTTTGTTAAAAGAATCGGATGCTCTGATTGCCATTTCTTTAGAACCACCACCACCTGGAATTACACCAACTCCAAATTCAACTAAACCCATATATGTTTCTGCTGCTGCAACTACTTTATCTGCATGTAAGGAAATTTCACAACCACCTCCTAAAGCCATTCCATGCGGAGCGGAAATAGTAGGTATCGAGGAATAACGCATGCGCATCATAGTATCTTGAAAATATTTAATGGCATAATTTAGCTCCTCATATTCTTGCTCTACAGCCATCATGAAGATCATCCCAATATTTGCTCCAACAGAAAAGTTTGCTGCTTGATTACCGATCACAAGACCTTGAAAATCTTTTTCAGCCAAATCAATTGCTTTGTTTATTCCTGTGAGCACATCCGCTCCAATTGTATTCATTTTGGATTGGAATTCTAAGTTTAAAATACCATCTCCAATATCTTCAATTACAACACCAGCATTCTTCCAAACTTCGTTTGATTTTCTAATGTTGTCTAAAATGATAAAAGATTCTTGACCCGGTTTTTTTACCTGTGTTTTTGCAGGAATATCATAATAATAAGAAGCGCCTTCCTTTACTGAGTAAAATGAAGTCTGGCCATTTGCCAGCATTTCCGTTACCCATGCAGCAGGAGCTTTTCCTTCTGCCTTCATCATTTCAACGCCTTCGGCAACACCAATGGCATCCCAAATTTGGAAAGGTCCGTGTTCCCATCCAAAACCGGCTCTTAGACCGTCATCAATGCGATATAATTCGTCAGAAATTTCGGGGATTCTATTTTGTACATAAGCAAACATGGCAGTAAAACTTTTTCGGTAGAATTCACCAGCTTTGTCTTTTCCTGCAACTAAAACCTTGAATCTGTCCGCAACATTATCGATTCCCTTGGTTAATTCTAAGGTTGCAAATTTTGCAGATTTTTTTGGTCTGTATGCTAAGGTATTTAGATCTAATGATAAAATTTCTCTTTTGCCATTCGCATCCTTGGTCATTTTGTAAAAGCCTTGTTTGGTTTTGCTTCCCAACCACTTATTTTCCATCATGGTGTTTACAAAGTCTGGAATCACAAACTGATCTCTCATTTCGTCATTCGGACAGTTGTCTTTTACACCGTTTGCAGTATGCACAAGCGTGTCTAGTCCAACAACATCGATGGTTCTGAAAGTTGCTGATTTTGGACGTCCTATTACCGGCCCCGTTAATTTATCAACTTCCTCTATGGTCAGTCCCATTTCTTTTACAACATGAAACAAACTCATGATTCCAAAGATGCCGATTCTATTTCCAATAAATGCAGGGGTATCTTTTGCTAAAACAGAAGTTTTACCCAAAAACTTATCTCCGTACATCATTAAGAAGTCGGTAACATCTTGCGTACAATTTGGACCAGGAACAACCTCGAATAATTTTAAATACCTTGGGGGATTGAAAAAGTGGGTGACTGCAAAGTGCTTCTGAAAATCTTCACTTCTTCCTTCATTCATGAATTGAATTGGAATGCCAGAGGTATTTGATGTGATCAACGTTCCTGGCGTTCTAAATTTTTCAATTTTCTCAAAAACGATTTTTTTGATATCCAGTCTTTCAACGACTACTTCCATAATCCAGTCTACCGCTGCAATCTTTGCAATATCATCTTCCAAGTTACCGGTGGTAATTCTATTTGCAAATTTTTGATGGTAGATCGGGGATGGTTTTGACTTCAAAGAAGTTGTAAGTGCTTCATTTACCAGACGATTTCGCACCACTTTGTCTTCAAGCGTTAATCCTTTTGCTTTTTCTTTATCGTTTAATTCTCTTGGTACGATGTCCAATAATAGAACTTCAACTCCAATATTTGCGAAATGACAAGCGATTCCGCTTCCCATAATTCCAGAGCCAACAATGGCTACTTTTTTAATTCTTCTTGTCATTCGTTTGATATTTAAACTGCTGTTTTACTAATTTCTTTATAAATTTCTTTTTCAGCGACTAATTTGTTAATTGCCGAGGTTACCCGATAGAATCCTTCTAAATCTTTTTCTGTAACATGGTGGATGATGGTATCATTGAATTGTATTACATGCCCTTTTGATACTGCACGCATCTCTTTTCCGTAGTCTGTTAACTTGATGATCACACTTCTGCCATCATCAGGATTTTTCTCTCTACAGATCGCTCCCTTGTCTTCCATGTTCTTTAAAATACGAGAAAGACTCGTAGGTTCCATTCCCATTAAAGGACCAAGCGCTGTAGAAGGTGTCCCATTGTCCTTGTCAATATTCAACAAAACAAAAGCGGTCGCCATTGTGCTGTCGTGTTTTACTGCCTGTTCATTGTACATCTTTGCAACAGTTTGCCAAGTTGCTCTCAGTTGATGATCAATTGATTTGTATTTCTCCATTATGTCAAATATATACAAATTTATTATGCATGCATAGTAAATTGCAAAAAAGTTATGCGTGCATAGTACATTTTAACAGAAAAAAGAAATCGAGTGCCAAATTGTTAGGATTTGGGGATCAAATAAACTGGTTTTTGTGCTTTCAGCCAATTGAAAAGGAGTTTTTAGGGACTCTTCTTTTAGCGGCTCGCTGCATTCTATTATAATAGGTCTTTTTATATGGGCTTTGTTTATGAATATTTCTTATTTTAGAGCCATATGTCGCGGCTCAACAACTTGATTCATGATAGTTAATATTGGTTATATTTGTGCTTAAAGTTTGCTATTTAATGAAACAGTTGAGCGTTAGGAAGCGAAGCATGAAGAGGGAATAAGCACAGGGCTTTATTAAGAATTAAATATAAATAAGAATGCAAGATAAACTAGAGCAAGTTGCAGATACCATCTTGGAAGAAGCAAATTCAATTTTAGAATATACCTTTACTTTCAGTGAAGAAATAAGTATTTCCTTCAAAGGTTTGTTATTTGTGGTGATTGCTTTGATAGTGACCGCTTTTGTGTTAAAATTATTGCGAAGATTTATTACTAGAAAAATTCCTGCAAACGACAAAGTGAAGTTTGTAAGTGTCTTTAGTTACATTCGATGGGTGGTGTTTATTGCTATTTTTTTAGTCGCCATGGATGCTTCTGGTGTAAATGTAACCGCAATATTTGCTGCATCTGCAGTGTTGTTAATCGGTGTTGGTTTGGCACTACAAACTTTATTTCAAGATATTATTTCAGGTATTTTTATTCTCGTAGATCAGTCAGTCCATGTTGGTGATATTATAGAATTAGAGGGGAAAGTGGGCAGAGTGTTAGACATCAGACTGCGAACAACAAGGGCGGTGACCATAGATAATAAAGTTTTAGTAATTCCGAATCACTTATATCTTACGAACATCCTATTTAATTGGACAGAAAACGGAACAGAGACAAGAGAGTCTGTGAATGTGGGCGTTGCTTATGGGAGTGATGTAGCCTTGGTGAAAACAATTTTATTAACGACTGCAAAAAATCACAAAACAATTTTAAAACATCCAATACCAAAAGTACTTTTCACAGATTTTGCGGAGAGTTCTTTAAATTTCAAACTTATTTTCACATTAAATGATAGTTTTGAAACCCGGTTTGTGCAGAGTGATTTGCGTTTTGAAATAGATAAAAAATTTAAAGAAAATGGAATTACGATACCATTTCCTCAGAGAGATGTGCACGTTTTTCAAAACAAAATATAAACGGTAAGAATACATACAAACAGTTGTGGAGTATTTAGTAAAAAGGGTGTTGTTCCTATGAATCTTAACAGCGCTCTTGGAAAGACTAAAACCTTGGAGCTTTGAAACAGATAAAATGAGTAAAATATTAATCATAGAAGACGAGGCGGCTATTAGAAGAGTTTTAGCAAAAATTATTTCTGAAGAAAATGATACGTATTACGTAGAAGAAGCAGAGGATGGATTGTTAGGAATCGAAATGATTAAAAACAACGATTATGATTTGGTTTTATGTGATATTAAAATGCCAAAAATGGATGGCGTTGAGGTATTAGAAAAAGCCAAGAAAATAAAACCAGAAATACCAATTGTTATGATTTCAGGTCACGGAGATCTGGATACTGCTGTAAATACAATGCGCTTAGGTGCTTTTGATTATATTTCGAAGCCACCAGATTTAAATAGGCTTTTGAATACAGTGCGGAATGCCCTTGACAACAAGGTGTTGGTTGTTGAGAATAAGCGGTTAAAAAAGAAAGTAAGTAAAAGTTACCAAATGGTGGGTGAAAGCGCCGCTATTTCGGGGATAAAAGACATTATAGAAAAGGTAGCGAATACCGATGCAAGAGTTTTTATAACTGGGCCTAATGGAACGGGTAAAGAGCTAGTGGCGCACTGGTTGCACGAGAAATCAGCGCGTGTAAAAGCACCGATGATTGAAGTAAATTGTGCTGCAATTCCGTCAGAATTAATAGAAAGTGAATTGTTTGGACATGTAAAAGGCTCTTTTACAGGAGCAAATAAAGACAGGGCTGGGAAGTTTGAAGCGGCAAACGGAGGAACGCTCTTTTTAGATGAAATTGGCGATATGAGTTTGTCTGCACAAGCAAAAGTTTTGCGCGCACTGCAAGAGAGTCGTATTTCTAGAGTGGGTTCTGATTCTGACATCAAAGTAGATGTAAGGATAATAGCAGCAACCAATAAAAACGTGCAAAAAGAAATTTCGGCAGGGAGGTTTCGAGAGGATTTGTATCACAGGTTAGCCGTTATTTTAATTAAAGTTCCAGCCTTAAATGATAGAAGGGAAGATATTCCATTATTAGTTCGCTTTTTTGCAGATAAAATTGCCGCAGCACAAGGTACTCCTGAAAAAATGTTTTCACCAGAGGCGATTGTCCTATTGCAAGAACAGAACTGGACAGGAAATATTCGAGAGTTAAGAAACGTTATAGAACGTCTAATAATTCTTGGAGAAAAAGAAGTGTCTGCCAATGACATAAAATTATTTGCTAGTAAATAGATTCGTAAAGCGCAAATAAAGAAGAGCGTACTAAATTTTGAGAAACATAGCATTGCTATTTAAAAGAAAGCGAGTAAACGGAACTTATCGAAGTTTTTTCAAATAATAAAGAAAAGTAAAAAAGGGAATCCATGTAGTTGGATTCCCTTTTTTTATAAAATTTCGTGTCCTTTATTTCTTAATATCAAATAAATCAAGTTCCATTACTTTGGTCCAAGCAGCTACAAAATCTATTACAAAACGCTCTTTTGCATCATCTGCAGCATACACTTCCGCAATCGCTCTTAATTCTGTATTTGATCCAAAAATTAAATCCGCTCTCGTACCCCTATATTTGATAACCCCTGTTTTTCTATCGGTTCCTTCAAACAAAGTGTCATCTTCAGAAGTTGCTTTCCAAGTGGTGCTAAAATCTAAAATATGCACTAAAAAATCATTCGTAAGGCTGCCAACACTCTCTGTGAATATGCCATATTTAGAAGCGTCATAATTGGTGCCTAAAGCACGCATACCTGCAACCAAAACTGTCATTTCTGGAATGCTAAGCGTTAATAGTTGTGCTTTGTCAATCAACAATTCTTCTGCTGCTAATTTTAAATCTTTTTTAATAAAATTTCTAAACCCGTCTGCTTTCGGCTCTAAGTACCCAAAAGAAGCAATATCTGTTTGTTCTTGAGAAGCATCTCCTCTTCCAGAAGTAAAAGGTACGGCAATCGCATACCCTGCATTTTTCACTCCTTTTTCAACAGCGACAGTTCCCCCTAAAACAATTAAATCTGCCATAGAAACGTTTCCTTTGAAATCTTTTTGGATGGTTTCTAAAACGGCAATTACTTTATTTAATTCATATGGATTATTTACCGCCCAACTTTTTTGGGGTTCTAAACGAATTCGTCCTCCATTTGCGCCACCTCGCATGTCTGAACCTCTAAAGGTCGAAGCCGATGCCCAGGCTGTAGTTGCCAATTGAGAAATTGATAAAGTAGTCTTCGAAATAGCTTCTTTTAATATTTTAATTTCCGTTTCAGAAAGCAAACTTCCGTGTGGAATTGGATCCTGCCAAAGCAATTCCTCTTTTGGGATTTCTGGACCTAAATATCTAGAAATTGGTCCCATGTCTCTATGTGTTAACTTATACCACGCTCTTGCAAAAGTATCTTCAAAAGCCTTGTGGTCTTTGTGAAAACGCTTCGAAATTTCCAAGTACTTAGGATCTACTTTTAAAGCAATGTCCGCGGTAGTCATCATTAAATCTTGACTATTATTTGCGTCACCGGCTTTGGGAGCCCTTTTTGCATTAGACGCCGCAGTTGGCTTCCATTGATGTGCGCCTGCAGGACTTTTGGTTAATTCCCAATCGTAATTTAATAAAACTTCAAAATAATCATGATCCCAGGTAGTTGGATTGGGGGTCCAAGCACCTTCTATTCCACTGGTAATGGTGTCGTCTAAAACACCTGATTTGTAATCATTTTTCCAACCGGTGCTCATTTCTTCAATAGGCGCACCGTGCGGCGCTGGACCAACATAGATGTCTGGGTCTGCAGCACCATGTGCTTTTCCAAAGGTGTGCCCTCCAGCAGTAAGCGCAACTGTTTCTTCATCATTCATCGCCATTCTGCCAAAGGTCTCTCGAATGTCTTTTGCAGAGCCCATTGGGTCTGGGTCCCCATTAGGTCCTTCGGGATTTACGTAGATCCATCCCATCATTACGGCAGCAAGTGGGTCTTCTAACTCCCCTTCTTCATAGCGTTCTTTATTTTCTCCCCAAACAGTTTCAGAGCCCCAATAGATATCTTGTTCCGGTTCCCAAACATCTTCTCTCCCGCCAGCGAATCCAAAAGTTTTAAAACCCATCGATTCCATTGCGCAGGTTCCGGCAAGAATCATTAAATCTGCCCAGGATAATTTATTCCCATATTTCTTTTTTATTGGCCAAAGTAATAAGCGTGCTTTGTCCAAGTTTCCATTGTCTGGCCAACTATTTATTGGAGCAAAACGCTGTGAACCAGAACGCGCTCCACCACGTCCATCTCCAACTCTGTAAGACCCAGCACTATGCCATGCCATCCGGACCATAAAAGGACCATAGTGGCCATAATCTGCAGGCCACCAGTCTTGGGAGTCTGTCATAAAGTGAAGGACATCTTTTTTTAATGCTGTGTAATCAATACTGTTAAATGCCGCTGCATAGTCAAAATTTTGAGCCATCGGATTGGAAGCTGCCGCATTTTGACGAAGAATATTTAATTTTAATTCATTTGGCCAAAAATCTCGCACTGAGGTTCCATTACCAGCAGATTGTTTTTGAGTTCCTCCCATAAAGGGGCATTTACTGAGATCACTATTTTTTTCCATAATTGCTTAAATTTAACGCTTGAATGTAAACTTACGACAACTATATTAATAATCAAAATCTATTATTTTTATTTTAACATAGTTAAATCTTATCAAAAAGTCTTTCTTAAAGGTATTAAATTTTTAACCACCAATTGAAAATAGCAGTCCCTTATTTTAGGATCCAAGGCTATAAGTAAAGCTTATGGTCATATAAAAAGTTATCATAAGATTTTTTACAATCAATACCCTTCTGAGAGCTACCTTTGTTGTTTAAAATTTATCAATAAAAAAAATATAAAAATATGGCAACAATAGTTGGAAAAAAATTCCCAGATTTAAATGTGGATGCAATGAATGAAATGGGAGATACATTCAAATTAAATGTTTTAGAGGAAGCGGTAAAGAACAAAAAGAAAGTGTTATTATTTTGGTATCCAAAAGATTTTACATTTGTTTGCCCTACCGAATTACACGCTTTTCAAGCAGCAGTTGCTGAATTTGAGAAACGAAATACAATCGTAATTGGTGCATCTTGTGATACTCCAGAAGTTCATTTTGCTTGGTTGAGTACAGCCAAAGAAAACGGTGGAATTGAAGGAGTAACATATCCAATATTAGCAGACAGTAACAGAAACTTATCTTCAATATTAGGGATCTTAGACATTACGAATGAAACTTTTGATGAAGCTTCACAAACAGTGCAAGTAGAAGGGGACAATGTAACATACAGAGCAACCTATTTAATTGACGAAGAAGGAACTGTTTTTCACGAAGGAGTAAATCACATGCCAGTTGGAAGAAATGTAAATGAATTTTTACGTTTAATTGATGCTTATACGCACGTGCAGAAAAACGGTGAAGTTTGTCCAGCAAACTGGGAAGAAGGAAAAACTGCGATGGCAGCAAATGCAAAAGGAACTGCTGAATATTTAGCAGCCCACTTAAACTAAATAATAGCGATGGTTCAAGAGTTAGCACAAGATAATTTATCTAAAATTATTGCAGACAACAAAACAGTTGTTGTACAGTATACAGCCACCTGGTGTGGGAATTGTAGAATTATGAAACCTAAATTCAAAAAGCTAGCTTCAGAAAATGAAACGGTAGCTTTTGTAATTGTGGATGCAGAGAAATTTCCGGAAAGTAGAAAGTTAGCCGATGTTAGTAATTTACCAACTTTTGCAACTTTTGAAGGAGGTAGTTTTAAAGGGCAAGTGCAAACAAATAAGTTTGAGGTATTGAAAGAACTTGTAAACGAAGTATCTTAATATGAAGTTACCTGTAATTAAACACCTGACTAGTTTTATAGAAGAGAATGATCAAGACTATCTTTTAGAAACAATTGAAACACTAGAAGGATTGACAGAGGTACCGTCCCTTAAAGATGGTGAATTGGATGTTATTGGCGAGTTGATTTCTAACATGTATGGTGCGTTAGAGGTTCATAAAATGGTCAAAGAAGGTACACCCAAAAAAGAAGCGTTAAATTTATTTATGAAACGCGTTTTAGGCGCGATAGATCAATAAAATAAGGGCGATGTGCACTATAAAATCTCAAGGGAAACTTTGAGATTTTTTTTGTTTTGGGGGTGCAATAGGAAGTTTGGTTGGGTGGATGTTTTGACTGGAAATAAAAGTACCCATCTCTTTTCCCCAAACTTGGTATGTTAGCTCAGAAGGGTGCACGCCATCACTAAAATAAATACCAGCGTTATTTGGTGATAAATTATTTTTTGCACTCCATTCCTTTAGCCTAATTACTTCTCGATTATAATAGATATTTGATTTTTTGTCTGCAAGTATGTGCAGTCGTTCACCTAAGATTTCAACGAGGTTTCCAATCACAAATTTTATGAACCTTGTAAATGCAGGAAACTCTTTTATTGGAGGCATATTTGTGAAAAACACAGGTGTTTTAGGAAATTTATGTTGCACTGCTTGGATGAGGTTCTCAACATCACGGCTCCATTTTTTTGGAGAATTTAACGTAAAAGCATCATTCCCTCCAATACCAATAACGATAAGGTCTGCAGTGGTTTCTTCAATTTTAGGTACTATTTTGGTATGCAGTTGTTTTGCGGTATAGCCGCTCCTTGCATAGACACGCCATTCTATATTCTGTTGAAACACCTTGGAGAGCGTTTGTGCCAATGCCCCCGTAAAACCATCTTTGTGTTCTTTTACGCCCACACCAGCAATGGTACTTTCTCCAATAGTAAGCAGCGATAAATTAGATTTAAATTGACCGTTCACAAATCCTGTTGGTCGCAAAGCCTCGGGAAGTACAGGTACTTTTTTTCGAATGGATTTTCCTTGAAAGTATAAAAAAGGAAGCAGTGGAAAAGAGATGAGAAGGCCTAAAAAGTATTTTAATTTAGTGTTCATTTTCTTTTTCTTCATTTACTTTTCTTATAATATCTTTTAAACGCTCTTTATGCAGTTGTTTCTCTAATTTGACTTTGTTGATTTTTCTTTGCATCAACTTGGTGTGTTTTGCTTTGTTTAGCGTGTTTTTTGCTTTTCCTTTTTTTGGCATCTGCGGTTTATTTAATAAAAATTACAAATAGAATAAACAGCTCTATTTTTTCTCTAAAATCAAGTATCTTCGTTTTTTACAAAAATAGGAAAAATATAATGAGAAGAAGCGTAAAGGAATATTTAGTCATAGGGCTAAAAGGAATGGCAATGGGAGCTGCAGATGTTGTTCCAGGAGTTTCTGGTGGAACGATTGCATTTATTTCTGGAATTTATGAAGAGCTCTTAGTGGCCATTAGTAACGTGAATTTTAAACTTCTAAAAACACTGAGATCAGAGGGCGTAAAAGCAGCATGGCAGCAAGTAAACGGTGCTTTCTTGCTTTCACTTTTTATCGGAATTTTTATCAGTATTCTCTCTTTGGCAAAGACAATTAAATGGTTGTTAGAAAACCAGCCTATTTTGCTTTGGTCCTTTTTTTTTGGTTTGGTAATCGCAAGTGTACTCTATATCGGAAAACAAATAACTACTTGGAACTTTAGTGCAGTTTTCGTCTTATTGATTGGCGTCTTTGTTGCCTATTATGTAACCACATTAAATCCTCTTGTAAATGACAATTCATCCTTGTGGTTTATGTTCTTGGCAGGTTCTATTGCAATTTGTGCAATGATTTTACCTGGAATTTCAGGTGCCTTTATATTAGTGCTTTTAGGAGCTTATAAACCTATTTTAGCTGCATTAAACGACAGCGATTACAAAACAATAGCTGTTGTTTTTTTTGGTGCAATTATCGGTTTACTTACTTTTTCTAAGGTTTTAAAATGGTTGTTTTCTAAGTATAAAAATCACACTTTAGCAGTGCTCACAGGTTTTATAATTGGTTCTTTAAATAAAATATGGCCTTGGAAAGAAACCGTATCTTGGAGAATAAACTCTCACGGAATATCGGTGCCATTAAAACAATACAGTATTTCGCCTTTTTCTTTTGATGGCGATGCAAAAGTCATGTTGGCGCTCATACTTGCAGCGGTTGGCTTTGGTTTAATTTTATTGATGGAAAAACTAGCGGTAAAAAAATAATGCAAAGAGAAAGAACTCTTTTACAGAAATTATATCTTTTTTTAAAAGGATTGGCAATGGGCGCTGCAAATAAAGTTCCCGGTGTTTCTGGAGGGACTGTTTCTTTTGTTTTAGGATTTTATGAAGAGCTTATTTATTCATTTAAAAAGGTGAACATCACTGCTTTTAAATTGATTATTAACGGGAGGTTTAAGAGTTTTTACACGTATATAAATGGTCAGTTTTTACTCTTAGTGATGGGAGGTAGTATTTTTAGTTATTTCAGTATTTCTTTAGTCTTAGACTATTTTTTACAGCATTACGAACTCTATGTTTGGAGTTGGTTTTTTGGAATGATTATTGGCTCTATTTATTATATTGGAAAAGGTTTTGGAGAATGGAACCGTACGAATATATTTTCGTTGATACTTGGAGTTGCTGTTGGTTTAGGAGTTAGTTTTTTAACTCCTGCAGGGGAAAATGACAATCTGTGGTTCGTTTTTGTTTGTGGTATTATTGGGGTTTCGGGGATGACACTTCCCGGGCTATCGGGCTCTTTTATCCTGATCCTTATGGGAAACTATGTGTTGCTGCTAGTAGACTCAGTAAATGCCTTGTTTTTTGTAGTTACAGAGCTGCTTGTTGGTAACTTTGAAGTTTTAGCAGTTCCTGAGAAAATTAGATATCTCAAAATAATAGCCGTATTTACTGCAGGTTCTATATTTGGTTTGGTGGCAATCAGTCATGTTTTAGGATATGTTTTAAAAAGATTCAACGCGATCGTAACTGCTGTAATTATTGGTTTTATTACAGGGTCCCTAGGGATTGTTTGGCCTTGGAAGCAGGCGCTTTATACGGCTGAAAAAGGGGTGTTTCTCTTAGACAACAGCGGGCATAAAATTATTGAAAATTATCAACGGTTTGTTCCTGATTTTTCGCTTTCAGAAACATGGTTTGCTGTTTTATATATTGCTTTAGGGCTGTCTTTAATTTTAATAATTGATTTTTATGGAAGAAAAAACAAATAAGGTTTTTGGACTTTTAGGAAGAAACATCTCGTACTCGTTTTCGAAGGGATATTTTACGAAAAAATTTGAGGCCTTAGGTTTGAGAAAGCATCTGTATAAAAACTTTGATTTGCAAAGGATTAAAGACCTTCCGAAATTGATACAACAGGAAACCTTCTTAAAAGGAATGAATGTGACCATTCCTTATAAGGAAGAAGTATTGCCTTATTTAGACGAACTAGATCAAACAGCGAAAGAAATTGGTGCAGTGAATACAATCAAGTTCACAGAGCAAGGAGGATTAAAAGGGTACAATACGGATGTGGTGGGTTTTGAGAAATCCATAGGACCCTATTTGAAAAAGCATCACAAGCATGCTTTGATTTTAGGAACCGGTGGGGCATCCAAGGCAGTAGCCTATGCACTCAGGAAAAATAAAATTGCGTACAAATTCGTTTCTAGGAATCCCGCAGGGAAAGAGGAAATTTCGTATCAAGCGTTGTCGGAAGAAATCATGAATGCCTGCCACGTTATTGTGAATTGTACGCCTTTAGGAACGTCTCCAAACATACATGTGTCGCCAAATATTCCATACCACTTGCTCTCAGAACGTCACTTATTATTTGATTTGATATACAATCCCGAGATAACTGATTTTTTAGCGAAAGGAAAACAGCAAGGAGCTGCCATAAAAAATGGATATGAAATGCTAGCGCTGCAGGCGGAAGAGTCTTGGAGCATTTGGAATGAATCCAAATTATAGATTTCAGCCCCACATTTTGTATACTTAATAAGTTGTAAGTATATTTATAAAATATTTAAAAGGAATACGAATCGAACTTAAACATTATAGATATGTTGGATAATAATGAAGAAAACGTTGAAAAAACGGTAAAAAAAGTAGCAGTAATTTCTAAAGAGTCTCCTGAGGTTAAAGCCGAAAAACCAGCAGTTGTTGAAGAAACGGTTGAAGAAACTATTGAAGTCGTAGTAGTAGAAGAAGGAGCGATCGTTCCAGATGCAGTGCCAGAAATTTTGATAGAAACAGCGGAGGCTTTGGAAACGGAAGTAGCAGTTGCTGCCGATACAGTGCCGGAAGTTGTGGAAGAAACAGCAGAGGTTATAGCTCCCGAAACAGCGGTTGATTTAGCTTCCGTTGAGGAAACTTCGGAAGTAGTGGAAGTAGCAGTGATTCCAGTGGTTAAAGAAGTGAAAGAAAAAGAAGTAATTTCTGAAGTAACTTATATTGCATTATCCCTAGAGGACCTGGTTACAGAGCTTCAAAACACATTATCTAACAATCCAGTAAATAAAATAAAAGAGCAAGTAGACGGCATTAAGAATGCCTTCAACACAAAGTTTGGAGCCCTACTTGCGGAAAAGAAAAGTGCTTTTTTAGAAGCGGGTGGAAATGCTATTGATTTTCAATTTTCCACTCCAGAAAAAGGCGCATATAATACCTTGCTTTCGGAGTATAAGAAGAAAAGAGATGGGCATTACAACTCGATAGAGAAGCAAATGAATGATAACCTTGATACAAGAATGCAGGTTATTGAAAGTTTGAAAGATCTTATTGACAATGGAAATGCAAATACCATGTACAAGGACTTTAGAGTCCTACAAGATACTTGGCGTTCTATTGGTGCAGTCTCTAAAACGCGTTATAATGATACTTGGAAAACATACCATCATCACGTAGAGCGTTTTTATGATTTACTCCATTTAAG
>DPRC01000093.1:7607-11816 GCA_003537695.1 Polaribacter sp. | reverse complement strand
AATGATTTTAGAGATTTAGATTTTAAAAATAATTTAGAGGAAAAATTAAAAATTATTTTAAGAGCTGAGGAGTTAGCAGCAGCAGCAGATGTAAATGATGCCTTTAAAGAATTACAAGATTTACATAAAATTTGGAAAGAAGATATTGGACCTGTAGCCAAAGAGGTACGGGAAGATGTATGGCAGAAATTTAGTGCTGTAACAAAGAAAATTCACGACAGGCGTCACGAGCATTTTCGAGATATGAAATCCAAGTATCAGGAGATCATTAACGAAAAGTTAGCCATAGTTGCGCGCTTGGATGCATATGATACTTCTAAAAATAAGACACACAAAGAGTGGAGAAGTAGTATCGATGATGTAGAAAAGTTAAGACAAGAATATTTTAATGCAGGGAAACTTCCTTACGCCAAAAGTGAAGAGGTGTGGCTAAAATTTAAAGCTGCAACAAAGAAATTTAACAGTGCTAAAAATCATTTTTATAAAGATGAGAAAAGCGAGCAACAGGAAAATTTAAAGAAGAAATTAGCACTTATTGAAATTGCAGAATCTTTAAAGGAAAGTGAAGACTGGAACATGGCAACAGAAGCGATGAAAAAAATTCAATCTGATTGGAAGCATATTGGACACGTGCCAAGAAAATTTTCGGATGATATTTGGACCAAGTTTAAAGCTGCATGCAACGCTTATTTTGATCGTTACCATGAACAAAAAAATGCAATTAGTAAAGAACAGCAAGAAGTTGTAGATGCTAAAAAGGCATTTCTAGAAACTATTAAAGAAGAAAAAACACATACAAAGGAAACTGTTTTAGAAGCGATAAGTACCTGGAAAGAACTAGGGCCCTTGCCAAGAGACGTCAGACATTTAGAGGGTAAGTTTAATAAACAAATTGATCGGTTATTAGAAGGTTTATCTTTAGATAAGAAAGAAGTTTCTATGTTGAAATTTGTAAATGTTGTGGACGGTTTACTAGCAACGGAAGATTTTAGAAGGTTAGATTCAGAGCAGTTATTTGTAAGAAAGAAGATGGATGAAGTTGTCAAAGAAATGCAACAATTAGAAAACAACTTAGGGTTCTTTTCAAATGCAAAAGATGACAATCCATTAGTGCTGAATGTGAAGAATCGGGTAGAAGAGTTTAAAGAAGATCTTGAGATCTGGAAAGAGAAGTTAAGGTACTTAAGAAAACTAGACTACTAGGAACTGAAAGAATATGAAATAAAAAAATCGAAGCAATGCTTCGATTTTTTTTTGTTTAAATTGATGGTGGGATTATGAAAATAACTTGTCCATTTTCATTTTCTCTTCTTCAGCGAGTGTTGCATCCACTAAGATACGTCCACTGTGCTCATCTATAATTATTTTTTTTCTATTTGCTATCTCTAATTGTACCTGAGGTGGAATGGTAAAATAAGATCCTCCTGATGCGCCTCTTTCAATAGCAACAACGGCCAAACCATTTTTTACTTTGGTTCTAATTCTTGTATAAGCAGCATATAAATGGGTGTCTAAGGACTTGGCAAATTCTTCAGATTTTTCTCCTAAGATTTTTTCCTCTTTTTCAGTTTCTTTTAAAATAGCATCCAATTCCGCTTTTTTATGACCCAAATGTTGGTCTTGCTTCGCTAGTTTTTCTTTTGTGCTCTCAATCACTTCATTTTTTTGAGCGATTTTTGCTTTGTATTCACTTATCCTTTTCTCTGCTAACTGAATTTCCAAGTCTTGAAACTCAACTTCTTTCGATAAGGAATCAAATTCTCTGTTATTTCTAACATTCTTTTGCTGTTCATCGTATTTTTTCATCAAAACGTTAGAATCCTCTATCGCTTGTTTCTTATTGTTGATCTCTGTCTCTAAGTTAGAGGCGTCTTCAACTAAATTAGAAATACGGGTATTTAATCCGGCAACTTCATCTTCTAAATCTTCCACTTCTAAAGGCAATTCACCCCTAACGTTTCTAATTTCATCAATTCTAGAGTCTATTAATTGTAGGTCGTACAATGCTCTTAATTTTTGCTCAACTGAAATTTCTTTCTTCTTTGCCATGTTTATATGTAATAAATTGGATTCGTACTTTTTTCTGATAAAACGACTGCAAAATTACTGATTTTTTTCTTAAGATAGTCAACCAAAAGGGTTTTTGTAAACTGTTCGCTCTCATAATGACCAATATCTGCTAATAAAATATTTTTTTCAGCCTTAAAAAACTCATGATATTTAAAATCGGCACTCACATATGCATCTGCTCCAGCTCTTTTTGCATCGGCAATCGCAAAGCTTCCAGCGCCTCCTAAGACGGCTACCTTTTTTATTTTTTTATGGAGAATTTCGGAGTGACGAACACAGTCCGTTTGCATCGTTTTTTTTAAGAATAGCAAGAATTCTTTTGCATCCATCTCTTTCGGAAGTTCTCCCACCATGCCCATACCAATATCTTGGTGCACATTTTCTGTAGTCATGATGTCATATGCAACCTCTTCGTAAGGGTGGTGTTTCTTGAGGGCATTTAAAATACTAGTTTCATTTTTACTTTCAAGGACGACACTAATTTGAGTTTCACTTTCCGTATGTGTTTTCCCTTTTTCACCAATCACAGGATTTGAACTTTCATTGCCTCGAAAGGTTCCCGTACCTTCTGCACTAAAGGAGCATTGGTCATAGTTGCCAATATTTCCAGCTCCAGCAGCAAACAAAGCAGCTCTGAGTGCTGCTGCGTTTTGCATCGGTACAAAGGTGGTCAGTTTTTTGATAATGCCCTTTTTGGGAATTAGAATTTGTGTATTTTCTAAACCTAAAACTTCACACATCTTTGCAGAAACTCCATTTTTAGAGTTGTCTAAAGCGGTATGGGTTGCGTAAATTGCGATGTTATTTTGAATTGCTTTTAAAACGACTCTTTCTACATACGAGCGACCAGTAATTTTCTTTAACCCACTAAAAATAATCGGATGAAAGCTAATTATTAAGTTGCATTTTTTTGCAATGGCTTCGTTTACAGTTTCCTCTAAAGTATCTAGTGTTACTAAAACACCAGTAACTATTGTCTCAGGATTTCCCACTAACAAACCAACATTGTCAAAATCTTCGGCATAGTGCAAAGGAGCCAATTCTTCTAAATAGTTTGTAACCTCTGTTATATTCATTTGGTTTTTTTCTAAAATCAAAGTTAACAATTTTAATGTATTTTTACCACAATGAAAGTACTTAGATTTTTACTCTTTCCGTTTGCAATTTTGTACGATTTTGTTACTAGAATCCGCAACCTGTTTTTCGATATCGGATTTTTCAAAAGCACTGCATTTGAAACCCCAATAGTAATCGTTGGAAATTTGAGTTTGGGAGGGACGGGTAAAACACCTCAAATAGAGTATTTAGTGCGAATGCTGCAAGAGAGTTTTAAGGTTTCTATACTTAGTAGAGGTTATAAAAGAAGTAGCAAAGGTTTTATTTTAGTAAATGAAACGCATACTGCGCGGACTGTTGGAGATGAGCCTTTACAATATTATAGGAAGTTTAAAAACATTCATGTCGCAGTTGATGCGAATAGGGTAGCGGGTATTTCAAAATTGATCAGCGCTATAAAACCAGAGGTTATTTTATTAGACGATGCATTTCAGCATAGAAAGGTGCAGGGAAGTTGCACTATTTTATTGACCAAATGGGATGCTTTATTTGTAGCGGATTACGTGGTTCCAACCGGAAACCTTAGAGAAGGTAAATACGGTGCTAAAAGAGCAGATATAATTTTGGTCACAAAATGTCCAGAAGACCTTTCTATACAGCAACAAGCAGTTGTCAAACAAAAATTAACTAGGTTTCAAAAAAAGATATTTTTTACAAGTATTTCATATGCCAAAACAATTTTAGGTGCACAAAAGATACAAACGGCTGTATTGAAGGATTTTAATGTATTGTTAATTACTGGAATTGCAAACCCTACACCACTTTCAGATTACTTATCGGGATTAGGGGTGCGCTTCCATCATTTGAAATTTGGGGATCACCATGCTTTTTCTGAAAAAGACATCCATTCCATTCAAACAAAATTCAACGCGATGGAGGCCCCTAAAATGATGCTTACCACGGAAAAAGATTATGTGCGTCTTGTGGATATTTTGACCGCCGTTTCCTATTTACCGATTGAAACTTTCTTTTTAAATAATGAAGAGCAAGCATTTAAAGCAATCATCGCAAAATCTTTAAAAT
>DPRC01000093.1:0-7203 GCA_003537695.1 Polaribacter sp. | reverse complement strand
GTCGGCTGTTGCACAGTTTTTTAGCTATGACTTGCTTTAATAAATTAGAATTGACTGTAGTATAGGGTTTTTATAATTCCGTCTGAAAGGCCGATTTTTGGGACGTATATTTTTCTTGCACCACTCCATTTCATGGCCGATAGGTAAATTTTTGTTGCGGGAATAATAACATCCGCTCGATCTGGGTTTAAGCTTAATTCAGAAATTCTATCCTCATAGCTCATGTTCTTTAGGAATTGATATTGTGCATTTAAATAGATAAATGAGATTGGTTTCCCTTCTGTTCTCCCCGACATTTTAAAAAGCTTGTTGATATTTCCCCCAGATCCGATTAAAGAAACATTCTTTAGGTCTTTGGTGTGTTTTTTAATCCACTTTTCTACATTATAAAATATTTCTTTGTTTACAGATTTTTTATTATTTAAAAGTCGCACCGTACCCATTTCAAAAGATTTTGAACTGATGGTTTTACCTTTAGAAAAGAGTGTAAATTCTGTGCTACCTCCACCCACATCTACATATAGATATGTGTTGTCTCCTTCAATTAGTTCATTTAAATTTGTTGAGGATATGATTTCGGCCTCTTCTTTACCTCCTATAATATCGATTTTTATGCCCGTTTTGGAGCTTATTTTTGCAGTAACCTCATGACCGTTAGAGGCCTCTCGCATTGCAGAAGTAGCACATGCTTTATACTTTTCAACATTATGAACATTCATTAACAATTTAAATGCTTTCATTGCATGAATCATTCTATCAATATTCGCATCGCTAATGACACCGTCATTCACAAAGACATCAGCGCCTAGTCGAATAGGAACGCGTACAAGGGAAGATTTTTTAAATTGAGGTGCTCTGTCTTCGGAAATAATAACGTTCGAAATCAGTAACCTAATGGCATTAGATCCGATATCAATAGCTGCTAATTTTTTTATTTCTAACAAAATATATTAGGTATGATTTTTAGGAAACTCTACTAAAATAGTTTTTCCTTTTTTTATGTTTTTCCAATGTTTTTCTTGAAATTCTATTGCAATTATTCCACAGGTGGGCACATGCGCTAGTGGTTTGCTTCCAAACTCATTTACAAATGTATTAATCCCATGATCATGACTAAAAATAATAGCAGAATTAAAGCCATCATCTAAGGCATGAACGGTTTTTACAAGGTACCCATCACTAAAACTGTACAATTGTCTTTTTATTTGAAGATTTGCATGCGGAAAATTAAATTTTCCACAAAAAATAACAGCAGTATGCAAAGCTCTGTTTGCACTGCTTGTAACAAAAACATCCGGTTTGTCAATCTTTTTAGACAAAAACGTAGACATTAAATGAGCATCTTTAATTCCACGCTTTTTTAAAGGTCTGTCAATATCTTCAATTCCGGTATATTCCCAAGAAGATTTTGCGTGTCTAACGATGTAGAGTGTTTTCATTTAATTTTTAGTTCTGTGAGGTAAATATAAAAATTTAAGGTGCTAATCTTTCAATTTTCCAAGAAAAATCTTTCTGTAAACGATATCTAATTCTATCGTGCAGTCTGTTTGGTCGTCCTTGCCAAAATTCAATAGAAACAGGTTTTACCAAATAGCCTCCCCAATGTTTTGGTCGTTGGATTTTTTTTTCCTTAAATTTCATCTCAAAGGAGGTTAAGCTTTCCTCTAGTTCGGCTCTAGAGCTTACTACGGTGCTTTGATTTGAGGCCCAAGCACCCAGTTTACTTCCGTCTGGTCTTGATTCAAAGTAAGCATCTGATTCCTGCGCTGCTTGTTTTACGGCGTTTCCTTTGATGATAATTTGTTGTTCTAAACCAGGCCAAAAGAAAGAAAGACAAACTTGGTTATTTTCTTCCAGTGCTTTTCCTTTTTCTGAGGTATAATTGCTGTAGAATACAAACCCCTCTGAAGTAAATTTCTTCAACAAAACAATTCTGTTTTTTGGAAAGCCATCAGCGCCAATCGTAGAAATATTCATTGCATTTGTTTCCTCAATAGTATCGGATTCGTCTGCATTTGCAAACCATGTTTGAAATAACTCCATTGGGCTTTCTGGACAATGTTGCTCTAAGAGTTCTTGCTTTTCGTAAGATTTACGATAATTGGATAAGTCTTTTGACATTTCAGTAATTTTGTTACAGTAAAAATACTGAATATTTTAAGAGTACAGACACAGATAAACATAGTTTTTAGTCAATTTTATTAAGATAATTGGAAAGATAAACACCCGTGCTTGCACAGGCCTGTATCAAATACCCACCTGTGGGTGCGTCCCAATTTAACATCTCTCCAATACAAAACTGATTCGGTATTGTATGCAATTGAAAGTTGGAGTCCACGGATGTTAAAGAAATACCTCCAGCGGTAGAGATAGCTTCATCTAAAAGTCCCAATTCATAAACCTCTAAAGGAAATTTTTTGATGCTTTCTGAAAGCAAAAGAGCATTTAGATAATGGTCTTTTGGAAGCTTTATTTTCAATAAGTCGATTTGAAGGGGTGTTAATTTGAGCTCTTTTTTTAAAATCTGTGTGGTGTTTTTAAAGTTTGAATTCACAATTTTAGAACTAATGGTTTCTAAAGATAAAGTGGGCTTAAAGTCAATATAGATTACTGCTTTTTTTTGAGACTTTAGTTGTGTTCTAATTTGAGGACTTAAACTGTAAATGGCATTTCCTTCCAAACCCATTTTGGTGATTACAGCTTCTCCTTTTTGTCTTTTTTCCAAACAGGAAACAGCAATGTTTTTTAAAGGTTTTCCTTCATGTTTTGAAAGAAAATCTCGATCCCACGAAATTTTAAAAGTACAGTTGGATGCTTCAAAGGGGAGTGTTTTAACTCCTTTTTGCTCAAATTTCTCTAACCAAAGACCATTAGAACCCGTAATTTTCCAACTTCCACCTCCCAAAGAAAAAACGCTATAATCGGAGATAATGCTCTTGTCATTTATAAGAAGGTTATTTTCAGCATCCCAACCTGAAAAGGTATGTTCATATTTGAAAAGGATTCCTTTCTCTTTTAAGTGGTCTAAAATTGTTTTTAAAACCGTAATGGGTTTAATTCCTTCTTTGGGATATACTCTTTTGCTCGTCCCTATATATGTGGGGATATTGCGTGCATGCAACCAATTTATAAAAGCATCATTTGTAAAATGCAATAAGGCTTCTTTTAAAAAGTCATTTGGTGTGTAACGCTCAATTAATTCTGAAACAGCTTCTGAATGTGTAAGATTAAAACCGCCTTTTCCAGCAACCAAAAACTTCCTACCTGAGGTTTTATTTTTTTCATAAATAGTGACCTCATACTTTTCAGTATTTAAAAAGGCAGCCAAAAGAAAAGAGGAGGTTCCGCCCCCAATAATGGAAATTGTTTTCTTCATCTGATCTTATTGTTTTCAATAATGGGTTTAAAAGAGATCAATTTCATAAATTTAGTAAAAAATGAGTTTTTATCTTTTTAAAGAGTGTTACGGTATATAAAGACAGCAGTTAAAAGTAGCAATGCCTTTTTTAGAATACTGTAAGAATAGCAGCAATATCCTTCTCTTTTAGAAAATATTGACAATATCGGAAAATTAGTTAGTTATCGTCTGCTAATAAATTAAATTAATTTAGCTTTACCCCACCCAAAAAAACGTAAAAATGACTACAACTAAAATTTTTGATACACTGTGGGCTGAGTATTCGGAAAGAACGCCGTCAGCGCAGAAAATAAATGAATTTTTTACCAGTAAAGGAAACCAAATATTTAACGATCACGTTGCCTTTAGAACATTTGACGATCCGCGTGTAAACATTGAAGTGTTGGCAAAACCTTTTATTGCAGCGGGTTATGTGGAAAATGGAGAGTATACCTTTGAAGCAAAAAAATTATATGCAAAACACTATGAGCATGCGACCGATAAAAATCTACCAAGGGTATTTATCAGTCAGTTAAAAGTGGCTGAGTTTTCTACGGCATTGCAAGAAGAGGTAAAAAAAATGATTTCAGCAATTCCTAAAGAGGCACTTAATTCTAATGATTTAGTGTTTAAAGGAAGATTGTGGGAGCAGCCTAGTTTTGAGGTGTATGAACGTTTGCAAGCAGAGACAGAGTATGCCGCTTGGTTATATGTTAATGGGTTCTGCTCAAACCACTTTACGGTAGATGTAAATAAATTAGAGACGTTTAAATCTTTACAAGAGGTAAATAATTTTCTGAAAGAAAAAGGTTTTAAAATGAATACTTCTGGAGGAGAAATTAAAGGTTCTCCTGAACAGTTTTTAGAACAATCCAGTGTTCTGGCAGACAGGATTCCAGTGCATTTTCAGGAAGTAACGAAAGAAATAACATCTTGTTACTATGAGTTTGCTTTTCGGCACCCAATGCAGAATGGAGAATTGTATTCTGGTTTTGTAACAGGTTCGGCAGACAAAATCTTCGAAAGCACAGATATGAAGCCAAAAGGAACTGCTGAATAACAAGTTTTTTTAATGTTTAAGAATAGAATAAAGAGGATGTGGCACTTTTAGTGACTACCTCCTCTTTTTATTTGCGTTGTATTGGTTTCTTGTTTTTTAAATAAATATAGGCCTGCAAAAGTAATGAGTCCATTTAGGATTAAAAGTGAAAATCCAAAATCAAAACCAAAGGAAGCCAAGGCAATATTATTTGCTCCATAGCTTAAGATTGGAGAAGCCAAACAAATAAAAGGCACCATTGTATCTTTTACTTTTATTTTGGTAAACAAGCCAAAAGCATAGAGACCTAATAGGGGTCCGTAGGTATAATTGGCAAACGTAAATATTTTAGCAATGACGCTTTCGTCGCTAATAAAGTATTTGAAGATTAGGATTGTTGCAATTAAAATACAAGAAAAAAGGATGTGGGTTTTCTTTCTGATATGTTCTTGTGTTTTTGGGTCTTTCTTTTTATCAATTTCTAATATGTCGATACTAAAACTGGTTGTTAAAGAGGTGAGTGCAGAGTCTGCACTGGAATAGGCAGCTGCAATTAAACCTAATAAAAAGAAAATTGCTGTGGCCAAGCCCAATGTTCCTTTGGTTGCAATTATTGGAAATAACTGATCTTTGTGCGCGTCAATTCCGTTTTGCTGGGCGTAATCTGTTAGTAAAACTCCTAAAGCTAAAAAGAAAAAGTTAACAATGACTAGAACAATCGTAAACCAAAACATATTTTTTTGTGCGTCCTTTAGGTTTCTGCAGGTTAGGTTCTTCTGCATCATATCTTGATCTAAACCTGTCATCACAATCGCAATAAAAGCACCTGCAAGAAAACGTTTCCAAAAATAATTTCCAGCACTCGGATCGTCAAAAAAGAAGGTTTTGGAGAGTTCACTGTCCGCAACATAGGTAAAGATGTTCGAAATTTCCATTTCATCAGAAATGGTATATATACAAACACCTACAGCGACCAACATAAAGAGAGTTTGCAGAGTATCTGTCCAAACGATTGTTTTAATACCTCCCTTAAATGTATACAACCATATCAGTAATATCGTGATGGTTACCGTCACCCAAAAAGGAACTCCGTAACTATCAAATAAAATAATTTGTAGCACATTTGCCACTAAGAATAGTCGGAAAGCAGCTCCGATGGTGCGAGACAATAAGAAGAAACTTGCTCCAGTTTTATAGGCGTTTTTCCCATACCGATCTTCTAAGTAGGTGTAAATTGATGTTAAATTTAACCGGTAATACAGTGGCAGTAATACCAGCCCAATAACTGCATATCCCACAACGTAACCTAAGACCATTTGAAAGTAGCTCATGCTTTGGCCTTCTACCCATCCGGGAACGGAAATAAAGGTAACGCCAGAGAGCGAGGCGCCAATCATCCCAAAAGCAACTAAATACCAAGGGGAGGAGTTATTGGCTTTAAAAAATGTTTTGTTGTCTGCAGCTTTTCCTGTGATGAAAGAAATACAAAGCAATACAGCGAAATAAGCAACAATTAAGAGGATGATATATTCGGGTTTCATTAAAATTGTAATTGGTGTCACGAATATATGTTTTTTAGAAGTCTTTTTCTTTTTTCTTGATTCTTTTCTCTTTAATAAGTTAAATTTGTAGTTATGGATTTTTCATCAAAAATTTTAGAAAATGCTGTGAATGAAGTTTCTCGTTTGCCAGGAATCGGAAAACGGACGGCCTTGCGCTTGGTGTTGCATTTATTAAAGCAGCCTTCGGAACACACAAAATATTTATCGGAAGCTTTACTGCATGTAAGAAATGATGTAAAAACATGTGAAAAGTGTCATAATATTTCAGATACTTTAGTGTGTGATATCTGTCAAAACCCAAGAAGAAACTCTGAGGTTGTTTGTGTAGTGGAGGACATTAGGGATGTGATGGCCATAGAGAGCACTTCTCAGTTTAAAGGACTGTATCATGTATTAGGAGGTAAAATATCACCTATTGAAGGCATTGGGCCTCAGAACCTGCAGATAGAATCTTTAGTTCGTAAGATTGAGAGTGGCGAGGTAAAAGAGCTCATATTTGCCCTCAGTTCAACCATGGAAGGGGATACTACTAATTTTTATATTTTTAAACAAATAGAGAAATTCGATATTATAACTTCTACGATTGCGCGTGGAATTTCTGTTGGTGACGAGTTGGAGTATGCAGACGAAGTTACCTTGGGAAGATCTATTGTGAATAGAATTCCTTTCGAGCAGAGTATACGAAGTTAACTCCTTCTGTAATCAACTTCTTATGCATGCTTGTCTTTATATTTTTTTAAAAGTTGCCATAATATCGAAAGGGTTTTCAACGAATGCTTCTGACGTTCTGATAAAAAGCATCATGTTATTTTAGGAAAAGTCGACCGTAATTTTACTTTCAGGGTCATTATCAATGCGGTTTACCAAATTTCCTAAACTTCACCATGTAAAGGCAGCAATAACACTCAAACAAGCCACTTCTTCGTTATAATACTATAGGTCTGCAGAACTACCACCTGCAAAGAAGTCGATAAGCGTGATTCTTTCACATACAGTTATTGGTTCAATACCATTTGTTGTAATGGACTCGAATTGTCATTTTCCAATGATTGGGTCTATTAGGGAAACGTCATTGCTCGTTTCTCGAGAAGTAAAACGGATGCTCAAAATAAATAATAAAAGTACTTTTTAGTTGTTGTAAGAAATGACAAAAGAGCGGGCGATTGAGTGGTATGGATATCGGTTTCTTTAAAATTCGCTGAAGT
>DPRC01000042.1:6932-8217 GCA_003537695.1 Polaribacter sp. | reverse complement strand
TCTAATTTTCTAGCATTTTCTAAAACAGAGTAATTTTTTCCATTTTGCATCGTGTAGGGTTGAAGCGCACTATCTACTGTGGAAACATCTCTAATACCTCCAGAGGGAATAATTTCAGTACCAATTCTGTTTGCACCATTAAAGGGTAAATTATTTCCAGAAACTTGCGCTTGTGTAATGGTAGAACTTAAAACCAGGCCATTTCGGTCTACTAAAACTGCAGGTTTAGATTCTCCAATATCTGCAAAGGCAACAATACTTCTAAAATCTTCTGTACTTGCGTTTCTATTGGTAATCCAAACTTCTACTCTCGTGATGTTTATAGGACTGTTAATTAACGGGTAGTTTTTGAGCGAGTTTGCATAGTTATCTATAAAGTATTGTGATAAGAAAAAGTGTCTGTCATTATCATAATCTGTAGTTCTTAATTCAAAAGATTGTATGGACGCACCGGCCTCTGCAACCACTGTTTTACTCTCAGAATTTTGTTGCGAAAATACAGTTGTAATTTTTGTGTTCCCAAATTGTAAATCTGCTTTTACACCAAACAGACTTTGTGCTCCCGTAATTAAGGAGTTTTTAATAGGCATCGAAATATTACCCGCTTCAAAACCTTGTAAAATGTCATCTTCATTGGGTTCGAAACCAATTTTTACTAAATTTTGAAAATCGAAAGATGCCTGTGTGTCATAATTTGCAGTGAAATCTAAACGTGTACCTACTTGTGCTCGAATACTTGCGTTTATTTGCTGATCAAAATCAAAAGTAAGATTACTTCTGTTTTCCTCGGAAATTTGAGGATTATCTGTATTTTGATAAATAAATCCAAGCTTAAGGTTTAAGCTTCCTGTGGGAGTCACTTTTACTTCTGTTCCACCAAAAATAGTTTCAAAAAATTTATTATTAACGTAATATGTGGGTAATAGGTCTTTTTGAGCTTCTTTTGCTCCCTTTTTTCTCCCGTCAGCTGCGCTTACTTTTTCCTTAAAGTATTGTAGCATATCCCTTTTTAAACGATACTTCTGATAGTCTCTGGGAGATAAATAAATAGGAGTTCGAGTCGCATAATTACCTATTTTTTCAACGATTACATACTTATTTAATAACTTGTCAAAGACAATTTCTTTTTTTGCTAGGTCATCTAAAAATAAGCCTCCTTTTTGAGTATTTTTAAAGTCATAACGCAAGCCTGTAGAATCTATAACAACCTTTAAGGAGTCATTTTTTATAGTGTTTTGAGCACGCACAGTAAAGTTTACTCCGAAAGTAATGATGAGAAATAGAA
>DPRC01000042.1:3922-6749 GCA_003537695.1 Polaribacter sp. | reverse complement strand
TAAAAATAAGCCTCCTTTTTGAGTGTTTTTAAAGTCATAACGCAAGCCTGTAGAATCTATAACAACCTTTAAGGAGTCATTTTTTATAGTGTTTTGAGCACGCACAGTAAAGTTTACTTCGAAAGTAATGATGAGAAATAGAAGAATACTTTTAATAAGTGGATTCAATGGGTTATAAACTTTTTAAGGCTAATTTTATGATTTGCTCTAGAGTAGCATTTGGATATTCTTTTACAATAGCTGCAACCAATTTGTCAGATTGTTTTCTTTGAAAACCAAGGACTTCTAAAGCAGATAACGCTTCCCCTTTGTTTGTATTGCTTGGGCTCAAAGAAACTTCATCAATATCAAAAGTCTTGACTATTTTATCTTTTAAATCTACAATAACTCTTTGTGCTGTTTTGGCGCCAATACCTTTTACAGATTGTATTACCGCAACATTTTCGGATGCAATGGCTTGTTGAATTTCCTCTGAAGTCATCGAAGACAACATGGTTCTTGCGATACTTGGGCCAACGCCAGAAACGGAGATTAAAAACTTAAAAATAGCCCGTTCTGTTTTGCTTATAAAACCAAATAAGGTGTGCGCATCTTCTCGCACAGACAGATGCGTGTATAAAACAACATTTTCACCTTCAGGGAGCGCCGCATACGTATTTAAAGAAATATGTAACAAATACCCGACACCACTGCAGTCTACCACAACATCCGTTGGGTTTTTTTCTACTAATCTTCCGCGAATCTGTGTAATCATAAAAATTATTTCAGGCCTCTAAAGTACCGTTTTTTATTTGTTGTTTCTCTTTTCTTTTTGCTGTGCATCTACAACTGCTAAAGCGGCCATATTTACCATTTCGTCAACACTTGCCCCTAGCTGCAGAATATGCACCGGTTTGTTAAAACCTAAAATTACGGGACCAATAGACTCTGCACCCTCTACTTGTTTCAATAGTTTGTAAGTAATATTTGCAGATTCTAAGTTTGGAAAAATCAGAACATTTACTTTTTTCCCATTTAGTTTAGAAAAAGGAAACTCTTTTGCTAACATTTCAGGGTTTAAAGCAAAGTCTGCTTGAATTTCTCCATCGATAACGGTGTTTGGGAAATGGCGGTGGGTATACGCAACAGCCTCTCTAATTTTCTTAGAAGTTTCTGAGTTTGAAGAACCAAAGTTAGAATAAGAAAGCATTGCAATGTTTGGTTTCATTCCAAACATATTTACAAACTTCCCTGTCATCTGAGCAATTTTTGCCAATTCTTTTGCCGTTGGGTTTTCGTTAATCGTGGTGTCTGCTAAAAATAAAGGACCTTGCTTGGTTAGCATTAAATTACAGGCAGCAATTTTTGAAACATCTTTATTTTTTTCAATGAGTTCTAGCATTGGTTTTACCACGGTTGGATAAGGTCTGGAGTAACCCGTAATTAGCGCGTCTGCTTCTCCTTCATTTACCATCATTGCTGCAAAATAATTGCGTTCTCGCATTAGTTTTTTTGCTTCTGAAAGTGTGCGTCCTTTGCGTTGTCTATTTTTCCAATATGCTTCTCCAAAACGATTTATTCTTCCTTTTTCCTCATCGGTCTTAGGGTCTATAATGGTTACGTTGTCAGTGAAGCCTATTTCTTCTTTTAACTCAAGAATGACTTCTTTTCTTCCCAACAAAATTACTTTTCCTAATTTTTCTTCGTGCACTCTTTGTGCAGCTTTTAATACATCTAAATGGTCTGCTTCTGCAAAGACAACACGTTTTGGATTGCTTTTTGCTCTGTTGTGCAGGAGGCGAATTTCTTTACTTCCAGAACCCGATCGTTCCATTAACTCTTCTCGGTATTTTTCCCAATCGGTAATTGGTTCTAAAGCAACACCGGATTCCATTGCAGCTTTTGCAATTGCGGGAGGTATTTCATAAATCAACCTTGGATCAAATGGTTTCGGAATAATATATTCTCTTCCATACGTTAAGCTAACTTCATCGTACACGATGTTCACCTGTTCTGGAACGGATTTTTTAGCAAGGTTTGCCAAGGCATGTACCGCTGCCATTTTCATTTCTTCATTAATTTTAGTTGCTCTAACATCTAAAGCGCCTCTAAAAATAAATGGGAATCCAAGCACATTATTCACCTGATTAGGATGGTCAGACCTTCCGGTAGCCATAATAATATCATCTCTTGTAGCAACTGCAATATCGTATTCTATTTCAGGAACAGGATTTGCCATTGCAAAAACAATTGGGTTTTTTGCCATTGACAAAAGCATTTCAGGAGTAACAATATTTCCTTTAGACAAGCCGATAAAAATATCAGCATTGTGCATTGCTTCTTCTAATGTTTGTAGGTCTCTATCGGTGGCAAACTCTGCCTTTTGTGTGGTAAGGTTTCCTCTGTCTTTTCGAATGACACCTTTACTATCACACATGACTACATTTTCTCTCTGTACGCCTAACTTTAAGTATAAACGAGTACAAGAAATTGCTGCGGCTCCTGCGCCATTCACAACAATTTTTACGGCACTAATCTCTTTTTCTGTAATATCAATTGCATTTTTTAAGGCCGCAGCAGAAATAATTGCCGTTCCGTGCTGGTCGTCATGCATTACGGGAATATCCAACTCTTCTTTTAAGCGTCTTTCAATTTCAAAAGCCTCAGGTGCTTTAATATCTTCTAAATTGATTCCTCCAAAAGTAGGTGCAATTGCTTTTACCGTTTGTATAAAAAGTTCTACATCCGTTGCGTCTACTTCAATATCAAAAACATCAATGTCTGCAAATATTTTAAAAAGTAATCCTTTTCCTTCCATTACGGGTTTTGATGCCTCAGGACCAATATC
>DPRC01000042.1:541-3761 GCA_003537695.1 Polaribacter sp. | reverse complement strand
TAGGTGCAATTGCTTTTACCGTTTGTATAAAAAGTTCTACATCCGTTGCGTCTACTTCAATATCAAAAACATCAATGTCTGCAAATATTTTAAAAAGTAATCCTTTTCCTTCCATTACGGGTTTTGATGCCTCAGGACCAATATCTCCGAGACCTAAAACTGCAGTTCCATTTGTAATTACAGCTACTAAGTTTCCTTTAGCAGTATATTTATATACATTATTTCTGTCTTTTGCTATTTCTAAACAAGGCTCAGCAACTCCGGGGGAATACGCCAAAGCTAAATCGTGCTGAGTGGCATATTTTTTGGTGGGAACAACGGCAATTTTCCCTGGTTTTGGTTTGGCATGATACAATAAAGCCTCATGTCTTTTTCTAGAATCGCTCATAAATTAATTGTTAAGTGTAACGGACAAATATAAGGTTTTCAAAGGAAGAGAAAACGAAGAAAGGCATTCTTTTGAAAATGAATGTTTCTCTTGTAATTATAATAGAATTCCCTTTTTAATTTAGGTATTTTTATTTTCTTAATTTTAGGGCAGCAATCAAAGATTAAAGATGTTTGTGTAACAAAATCCTTAAATTTGACGTCTACTAAGAAAATATATATATATGAAAAGGAGTATTACGATCATCTTATTATTATTATTAGTATCTGCTGCGAATGCGCAGATAAAAGGAAAAGTAACAGATGAAAACGGACTTCCACTTTCTTCTGTAAGTGTTTATTTCGAGAACTCATTTACAGGCACCACAACAAATGATAACGGGGCGTACAGTTTAGCGTTAAAAAAAACAGGACGTTATGTTGTATTTTTTCAAATTTTAGGGTTTACGACCCTCAAGAAGGAGGTGAACATTACTTCTTTTCCTTTTGAATTAGATGCCGTTTTAAGAGAAGAGAATGTACAGTTAAAAGAAATTGTTATTTCAACAAAAGACAATCCTGCAAATAGAATCATTAGAAATGTTATTGCGAATAAAGAAAAGAATACAGATAAATATGCAAAGTATACCGCAAAATTTTATTCTCGTGGTTTGTATAAAATAAAAGATGCACCCAAGAGCTTTTTGGGGCAAAATTTAGGTGATTTTGGCGGTAGTTTAGATTCTACCAGAAGCGGAATTGTATACCTTTCTGAAACTATTTCGGAAATTAATTTTCAAAAGAACCCAAAGAAATTTAAAGAAAAAATTATTGCCTCTAAAGTATCTGGAAGGGATAATGGAATTAGTTTTAATAGGGCGGAAGATGCAAGTATTGACTTTTACGAAAATGAGGTAATGCTTGGCAATGATTTGATTTCGCCAATAGCCACAAGTGCTTTTAGCTATTACAAATTTAAGTTAGAAGGTTCTTTTTATGACACCAACGGGAGGCTGATTAACAAAATAAAACTAATTCCTAAGCGCGCAAATGATAGAGTCTTTTCGGGTGCGATATACATTGTAGAAGATGATTGGGCTTTATATGGAACAGATGTCTCTGTTACTGGCGCACAAATAAGCACACCTGTTGTAGACGTTTTGCATTTAAAACAAAACTATAATTACTCTTCTGAAAATGATGCCTGGGTTTTAATCAGTCAAAGCATCGACTTTAAATTAGATGCTTTTGGTTTTAAGTTGGATGGACGCTTTTCTGCAGCATATTCAGCGTATAATTTTTCATCTAAATTCTCTGAAAATACATTTTCAAATGAAGTTTTGTCTTTTGAAAAAAATGCAACAAAAAAAGATACTGTTTTCTGGAACAAGTTAAGACCTGTGCCTTTGACAAAAGAAGAGGTTAAAGATTATGTAGTTAAAGACAGTATTAACATAGTGCGTAAATCTAAAAACTATTTAGACTCTATAAACAAAAATCAAAATAAACTAAAGTTACTTTCGCCAATTACCGGCTACACCTATAGAAACTCTTTTGAAAAATGGTCATTATCCTTTTATGGTTTACTTGGTAATACTGGTTTTAATACGGTGCAAGGTTTAAACACCTCTTTAGGTTTTAACTACTCTAAAAGGTTGAATGATCTAGGGAAACGTTGGAATGTAGGTGTAAAATCTAACTATAGTTTTTCTGAAAAAGTACTACGACCCACCTTCTTTTTCACTAAAAAATGGAATAATATGTCTAGACCCCAAATAGGGGTTTCTGGAGGAGTTACAACTGCACAATTTAACGGTAGAGAACCAATTTCGGCCCTAGAAAATACGATTAGATCTTTGTATTTAAGAAATAATTATTTTAAGATTTACGAAAAGGGGTTTGTGAAAATCACCTATTCAGAAGAAATTAAAAACGGTATTTTCTTTTCAACATCTTTAGAGTACGCAAATAGAAATCCGCTCTTTAATACCAGTAATTACTCCTTTGCAAAACAAAGTAAAAATGCTCCGTATGCCTCAAACAACCCAGTAGATCAGACAGATTTTGAAAACGCACCATTTACTGCTCATAAAATCGCAACTTTAAATATTGGTACAACTTTTATTTTCAATCAAAAATATTTATCATATCCAGACAGAAAGTTTAATATGGGTAATGAGAAGGCTCCTTCTTTGGCCGTGAATTATAGGAAGAATTTTGGAGCCTCAAATGCAGCATTAAATTCAGATTTATTTACAGCAAACATAAGACAAGAAATTAGTGCGGGGAATTATGGTAATTTCTCTTATAATTTAAGAGGAGGATTTTTCCTAAGAAAGAAAGAGATCGCTCTCATGGATAATTTACAAGCCAACGGAAACCAGTTAACTTTTGTTTTGGGCAATCAATTAGACAGTTTTGGGTTGCTAGATTATTACAAGTTTTACACCAATGATAAATATGCAGAAGCACATATTGAGCACAATTTTAAAGGAGCCTTTTTAAGTAAAATTCCATTAATTAATAAATTAAATCTCCATTTAGTTGCAGGTGCAAAAACTTTATTTATGGCAGACAATAAACCGTATTCAGAATATGCTATTGGTCTAGACAATATCGGTTTTGGTAAATGGCGCTTTTTACGAGTGGATTATGTAAACTCGAACTACGCAGGAATTAAAAATAACGGTTTCTTGTTTCGATTAAGTTTGTTTTAATTAGTTTTGAAGTATGAAGATTACACTACTTTTCTTTGGGGTTACTGCTGATTTAATTGGCAAAACAGTATTGGTTATGGCATTAGAAAACACCATGACTGTGGGTGCCCTTAAACTGGTTTTAAAGGAAAAATATT
>DPRC01000042.1:0-140 GCA_003537695.1 Polaribacter sp. | reverse complement strand
GAAGCTTATGCAGAAGGTACTTTAGTTTTAAAAGAAGGGGATGTTGTTGCTATAATTCCACCGGTTAGTGGCGGATAGAAATGCTTTTTTAATCTACTTCTTTTAGCTCTTTTCAGCCTGTTTTAGGAAGCTAATTTTAT
>DPRC01000195.1:10488-11981 GCA_003537695.1 Polaribacter sp. | reverse complement strand
TTTTTAAGTCTTTTACCGCTCTTTCCGAATCAGTAAAAACGTATCATGCTCTAAAGCTAAATACCCTTCATTGTATACATAAAAATAGGTGTTGCCTGTTTTTGTCTTGTAGATGGAAGTAAAGAATTGAAAATCGAAGCCTTTGTCGTATAACTTAGTTCTTGTTACTTTCATTTTCCCAGAAACATTTAATTCAGATAAAATTTTATAATTTTTTCGCAGTCGATTGTTCACGTTTCTTATAAGGTTTTTACTGTCTTTATCGACACTGTTATTAAAGGTGTTTCTGCAATAATCTGAGCAAAATTTCTTATCTACCCTACCTTTTAAAGGTTCTTTGCATTCTAAACAGAGGCTGTTTTCCATAGTGTAAAGATACAATAAATTATTCATTTACAAACGACTACAATCACTTACAACCGAAAGTAATTGTTTTATAACCGAATAAAATTAAGAAGGTGTCGCAACTTTGCAGTGTCAAATAAATTGGCAGCATACATTATAAATCAGCATTAAATTATTAGATGCACAAAAACTTATCTTATGAATACGTTAAGAAACAAAGTACAGTTAATTGGTAGATTAGGTCAAGAGCCAGAAATAGTAACCTTTAAAGATGGCAACAAAATGGCAAAGTTTTCTATGGCAACAGACGACAGTTACAAGGACAAGGAAGGCACTAAAGTAGAGCGTGCTTACTGGCATAATATCGTCATTACAGGAGGCCTGGTGAATGTGGTAGAAAATTATGTAAACAAAGGTCAGGAGATCGCTGTAGAAGGTAAAATAACCAATAGGTCCTATGAAACCAAAGAGGGTGATAAAAGATATGTGACAGAGATATTGGTGGGTGAATTATTACTTTTGGGAAGTAAACAATAAGCACCTTGATTTTGGAAAAGTATAAAATCCACTCTTTTGGGTGGATTTTATTTTATCTTAGTACACGATTTGAGTTGAATTTTACAAATATGAGAATATGAAATCCATAAAATTAATATTTATTTTAAGTATCGTGTTTTGTTTTTATCAATGCAGCGGTACTCTTTTTGTTACAAACCCGCCATTTAAAGTGGACAAAGCTTTTTATAATACGTGGGTTGGTGGGCAACCAGGAGTTCGTGGAGTCAAGCTCGAACTACATTTGAAAAATGCAGCTGGAATTGTATTTGACTCTTTGTTTTTTCAGAGTAAAAGAACCAAGGCAGTGGTTAGGGTACTGGATACTAAAATCCAATTATTGGGACATTATTCCACATCTAACAGAAGAAAAAGAGATTTTATTTTAGATAGAAATACAAAGAAAGAATTGAAAAACCCCATTCCGGCCCAACAAAATATTCCTTTTAATTTAGATGAAAACGAAGCTGTTCTTAGCTATAAAAAAGGAGATAAAATGATGTTTTTTAAGATTAAAAACATAAAAAGATTACAAGATGTGTTTTATCCCTCCGCACCAAAAAGATAGCTGGAATATTTATCACTTTAATAAA
>DPRC01000195.1:2923-10089 GCA_003537695.1 Polaribacter sp. | reverse complement strand
CCTATGAAATTTTTAAAACTACTTTTTATATTTCTGAGTATCGGCTCATTTACAAGTTCATGTTCGCATGTTTTTGAAGATGATTTTAGAGAAAATACAATTCCATTAGCACAGATAATTTCTGGTTATGACTTATGGTATGTAGATTATCACAAAACGATTGGCAATGGAGACATTCCTTTTATTTCTCATGCATTCACGCTTTCATTCTCAAATGGCGTACTGTCTGCTAATAATAATATTGTAGATCTCGGTTATACAGGCAACGGCTTTGGAGTGGATGTAGGTGTGTACAATACCTTTTCTCAAGTATTGCAAATTAGGCACGATGTAGATGGTTTGAATAACTTTGAAGTTACAGTGATTGCATCTGATAAAATACAATTGTATAATTATGAGCAGAACACCACCTACTATTTAGAAGGATATCAACGAAACACTTTTGATTATGACCAGTTATTTTATGAAAATATAGAATATTTCTTGCAGGAATACGAGGTTTGGGAAAAAGTATATACTACAGGTGGTATCCCCAATATCTTTGATTTTGAGCATTATTTACAGTTTACTCCTGAGAATACAACAACGTTTTACAGTTCTAAAGACGCGCTTGGCACACAAGTCTCAGAGATGTTTTGGGATTATGTTGGAAGCTATGAGGTGTTTGATGTGATTGGTTTTGAAGATTTAAAAATTATAACATTAACATACCAAGGGGGGGCTCGTGAAACGTTTGAATTAAGCGTTATCAATGACCAGAATATTCGGTTATACAGTCTCGAATTTGGAACAACATATGAGTTTAAAGGGGTCGGGTTTATACCCTATTTTAAAGGAGGAGAAACACATAAAAACAAAAATACTGCAGCTAGGAGTGCAGATAGAAAACGAACGAAAGTGGAAAGAAAAAGTAGGCATAGAAGAAGTTTAGAGTAAAGTTTGGTTTGTTGTTTTTTATTGGTTGTTCTTTTAACAAGCAATTGAAAGAAAAACTGTCCTGAGGAGGACGGTTTTTTCTTTGTTCATAATTGATGAAAAAGTATCTTTTTTAAACCTTTCTAAATACAGGTGGTTTTCATAATTTAGAAGGATTTCGAACCGCTCGAAACTTAAAATAGGAAATACATTTCTTTTAAAACATTAAAATGAAAGCAACAGCATTTATAACAGGCGCAACTTCGGGAATTGGAAAAGCTACCGCAGAAATTTTTGCAAAAAATAATATTCGTTTAGTTCTTTGCGGAAGAAATGCAGACCGGTTAGAGGGACTTCGAAAAGAATTAAGCAAACTTACGGAAGTTACTTCATTGCAATTCGATGTCTCTAATAGAATAGCAGTCGAAAATGCTATCAAATCACTTCCAGAAAATTTCAAAACCATCGATATTTTAATTAACAATGCAGGAAACGCACATGGGCTGTCTAGCATACAAGAAGGGGATCTGGATGACTGGGATGCAATGCTCGATATCAATGTAAAAGGACTGTTGTATGTGTCTAAAGCAATATTTCCACAAATGATTGCGAGAAATAGTGGTTTTATCGTCAATATAGGCTCTATAGCGGGTAAAGAAGTATATCCTAACGGCAATGTGTATTGCGCCTCAAAACATGCAGTAAACGCCTTAAATAAAGGAATGCGAATTGACTTAAACAAACATAATATCCGTGTTTCTGCAATTCATCCAGGTGCTGTAGAAACTGCGTTTTCCGAAGTTCGTTTTAAAGGGGATACGGAGAAAGCCGCAGCCGTTTATAAAGGCTATAAACCTTTACAAGCAGAAGATATCGCAGATATCATTTATTTTGTAGTGACAAGACCGTACCACGTAAATATTGAAGATTTAGTAGTGTATCCAACTGCCCAGGCGAATGCAACGATTTTGAATAAAGATTAAGATGAAATAGTAAATAGAAATGAAGTAGTTTCTCTAAACCTATCTCAGATCTTAAGGAGTGCCCGAAATAAAAGATACACGAATCATACTCTTTTTTAGAGAATAAGGTTCGTGTTCTTAAAAGCGAGATGAGTTATTTCAGGTACTTTTTTTAGTTATTTGGTACATTATTAGTCATTAATGTATACAGGGGACGCCGATTTTTCTACGAGCGTTCCAATGGGCGCCGCAAAAAGACCTTTACTCTTAAGAATCGCAGCAACCTTTTGAGAAGCCTCTTTTTTAACGGCAATTAAGAGTCCTCCACTCGTTTGAGGATCGCACAAAATATGACGTTTTTTCTCATCTTCAAGCGTAACTTTATGACCATAACTCCCCCAATTTCTTAGAGTACCTCCAGGGATACACTTCTGGTCCAGGTAGCCATGAATTTCTTCAAAGATTGGTACTTTACTATAATTAATTTCGGCAGACACATTACTTCCTTCACACATTTCAAGTAAATGACCTAGCAATCCAAATCCAGTTACATCTGTTAAGGCTGTTATTTCTTCAATTTCTGCAAGTGCTATTCCAACATCATTAAGAATGGTCATCGAGTTGGCAGCAATATCTTTGTGTGCTGTTTCTAAAATACCTTTTTTTTGTGCTGTAGCTAAAATTCCAATACCTAAAGGTTTTGTTAGGTATAAAACACTTCCTACTGCCGCTTGATCATTGCGTTTTAAATTAGAAATATTAACGGATCCCGTCACTGCCAATCCAAAAATAGGTTCTGGATTGTCAATACTGTGTCCACCAGCAAGTATTATTCCCGCATCGGAACAGGCTTTTCTTCCACCTTCCATTACTTGAGCAGCAACTTCTGGGGCTATTTTGTCGATAGGCCATCCCAAAATTGCAATTCCCATTAATGGCGTTCCACCCATGGCATACACATCGCTTATTGCGTTTGTTGCCGCAATTTGGCCAAAAGTAAAAGGGTCGTCTACGATGGGTAAGAAAAAGTCTGTAGTACTAATAATACCAACACCATTCCCCATATCATAAACAGCAGCATCGTCTCTGGTATCATTCCCAACGAGTAGCCGGGGATCCTCAATCTGTGGTGAGGTAGATGCTAATATTGTGGTAAGTACTTCTGGTGATATTTTGCAACCACAGCCTGCACCGTGACTATAGCTTGTTAATTTAATAGGTTTCTTCATTTTTTTATATCGTGTTGGCTTAAAAACGCTGCCGTTTTTTCATGGTTTACAGTAGGAATCTCAAACTTTAGTATTGTAGAGTCGGCTCTTTTTTTCAAGCCTTTTAAATAGTATTTGTCGTAGTAAAAGAGTGTCAGCGTAACAACTTTGTCGTAATTTTTATCTTGTAGTGCTTCCAAGGCTAATTTCGCTTTATCATTTCCTAGTCTTTTTGCAATTTTACCAATGGCTTCTCCTAATTTTTGCTGATTTAAACTTGCATATGTATTTACAAGGTGTTGCACTCTTTCTTCAAAAGGAACCTCTAAAAAATAGACGGGCATTTCCCCCATCTTTAGATAAAAAGCATTTGGAATGGATACTTTTCCAATAGACTTACTTTCATCTTCTACCCATATCGGGCGCTTGGTATCTAAGGTTTGTATTTCTGAAAACAAGTTGTTTTCAAACTGCTCGGTAGTGGGCTGTTCTGGAAGATCAATACCTCCAAAAGCAGATCCTCTATGGTTTGCCAATCCCTCTAAGTCTATAACTTGCTCCCCCTTTCTTTTTAAAGCATGCAGTATTTCTGTTTTCCCTGTTCCGGTATACCCACCTAAAACCTTAAGCTGTAGGGTTTCTTTAAAAGAGTCCAATACATAGTTTCTAAAAGCTTTGTACCCCTTTTCAATAACATATACCTTTTTAAAACCATTTTCAATAAGGTGGTTGGCAAACGCATTGCTTCGCATGCCTCCTCGCCAACAATGAATTACGGCCTCTTTATTGGGAGCCAATGAAATGGCGCTATTTATAAAGTTATTTAGTTTTGGTATTACAAATTCGTAGCCAATAGCAATGGCTTTTTCTTTTGATTCCTTTTTATAGGCGGTGCCAACTATTGCGCGCTCTTCGTCCGAAAATAGTTCAATATTGTGAGCTCTGGGGATGTTCCCTTTTGAAAATTCACCTGGTGACCGCACATCAATAATAGGAAGATGGTTTAAATTTTTAAAGTAAAAGTCGATCGATATAATTTGTTTCATTGTAATACGTCTAATTTTAAAAGGTACGATTCCGAATAAGAGATGTTCACAAGCAGGTAAACGGAGTTGAAGAGGCTCTTATATTTGACTAATGCTCTTAGCTGCAGTATTGATTTGGACTTAATATCACTTCCAAAATCAAAAGAACATCGCGTTGTTAAGCCTTTTTATTATCTCAGGATACTTTTTGCAAAAAGCAAAAAAACCATGCACCCAGCAATAGTTTAATGTTTCTTTTTTGTAGTTAAACAAAGTTAACTGTTTTTGAGAAGGTTACGCAGGTATTCTTTGTTTTATATTCTTTAAACTTTGGCACTAAATTTAGCATCAAATTGCAAAGACTTTTTTTAGCCAACTAAGTTGATAATAGCTGTAGTATTTAATTTTTTAATAAAAAAGCGAAAGTCAATAGTAGTAAATTGGAAAGATAGGTTGATTGTTTTTTTTAAAACGATTAGGTTACGAAGACGGTTGTTTTGCAATCAAGGGTTTTGGGTACTGAAAAAAAAGAATATTGGCGGTATTCGAAAAAGATTGATTAAAATAATTTTTTTGTAACTTCCAAACACCATAAAAAATCATCCACAATTCTTGCTTTACTCAGAGAAATGATAAACAAGCGCTTACTTATCAAGAACTTACTTTCTCACAATGATGAGAATAGCTTTTATGATAAAAAGCAAAAATTATCTTTTGGATCTAAAGATGGGAAGGCAAAGTTTTTAAAACATATTTGTGCGCTTTCAAATTCGAACCCAACGAGTAATTCTTTCATTGTAATTGGCATCGAAGATGAAGAAAGTAAGATATTTGGAGTTGATTTTTTTGACGATAGCAAAATACAAAATTTAGTAAATGCGTATTTAAAAAGCCCACCAAAAATCACCTATGAAAATGTTTCTTTTCCAAGTTTACCTCGTCATAAAGTAATCGGTTTGGTTACGATCTATCCCAATAATAAAATTACGGCTTTGCTTAAAAACGCTTGGAAGTATAAAAAAGACACTGTTTTTCACAGAAAAGGAAGTAATTCTATTCCTTTTACTGGCGGTTCTTTCCAACTGACAAATACGAATAAAGCGGTGGTGGCTGCCATCGAAAAAAATGCCAGTAATAACATAGCACTTACTTTAGACGGTGTTTTTGACTTTATGAACAATCATAAATCTATATACCACCCACAATATAAAGTTTTTAATGAGCAGTTTGTGCTCTGTTGGGCGGGAGAACAAAAAACAATGAAGGGCGAGACCTACTTTTCTAGGGTAGACATTGAATTGATAAATGAGCAGGTTCAACTATTTTTTTCGGCCTTAGACGATGTTCAAATTAGCTATAATAACAATTCATTTATCATAACAGAATTTATTTATTTAGAGATTGAACACGAGGAGAAACAGTATCCTTTAGAGAAAACTGTTATTCATTTCAAAGAAAACGGGAAACATGATATTGTGAAAGATTTCATTTTTAAACCTCCGGGCTTTGATGCAGAAGCTGTGCTGCAGATGTACAACAATTGCAACTTAATTATTACAAAAATCGAAGGTAAGATCGCACTTTCGGTTGCGGAGCGCGCAGATGTTTTAAAACTACCTACCTACTATTTAACCTGCTATTTAGATGGGTTTTTAGAGGCGGAGGTTCAGCTTAAAAAGGCAAAAGAATATATTAAAAAGTTAGAAAATACAGCAGTATATCTAAAATATAAAGAGACTTTACGAATCATTAGAAAAGTAAAGTATCATTAAAAATAATTTCTTAGCGTTTGGATTAGATGCTGAGTTTAAAGTGGATTAAATGCTAATTTGTTTCTTTTTTAAAACTTTTAGAGAGTGCTCGGTACAATTCTATGTGTGTTTTTGAAGCAGCATATGGGTTGCTTTTATCATAATAATTCTGATTTGCACTATTTTTTACAATAATGGTTTTTGTAGTAGGGTTTATATAAATATTTTGATTGAAAACTCCACTCGCAAAAAATTCACCTTCGTCGCCTTCAGGCACCCACCACTGGAAGCCGTATCCAAAGCCTGGATGTGCTGAGTTTTTACTTTGTGGGAGTAAGTGTTCTTCCGTAACCAAAGTGGATGCTTCCACCCAGGCTTCAGGCACAATTTGAGTTCCGTTCCAATTCCCTTTATTTAGGAACAAACGGCCAATTTTTGCATAATCTCGTAAACAAGCATTGAGGCCACCAAGTGCCATTTCCATACCTTCCCCATCAGCCAGCCAGTATGCATCAAATTCAGTTCCAATAGGTTTCCATATCTTTTCTTCTAAGTAGTCCGTTAGGCTTCTGCCAGTAGCTTTTACAATAATCATTCCTAGAACGTGGGTGTTAATGCTTACATAGTGGTTGTAGGTTCCAGGTATTTTTTCATTAATTAACGTACTTGCAAATTTATCTTGAGAAGCTCCAAATATAAAGTCTTTCCAGTAGCGATTGATATCGGATTCAGGATCACTATAAGTTTCGTCAAACTTAACTCCTGTTGACATTTGTAAAACATCTTTTATTTTTACGCCATCATAGCCAGAGCCCTTTAGTTCCGGCAAGTATTCAGTAACATTTTGAGTGATGCTTTTGATATGCCCTTCTTCAATTGCAATTCCGAACAAGGCAGAGATATAGGACTTTGCCATGGACCAAGAGATGTGTTTTATATTTTCTTTTTGTCCTCTCCAATAATTTTCATACTGGATGGTGTCATTTTGAATGTAGATAAAACCCTGGGTGTAAGAGGAGTCAATAAACTTTAAGGTATTGTAAGTATTCCCTTCATGCTGAAAGGTTTTAGGAAGTGTTTTGTTTTTTACACGTGCAAATACAAATGGGTTTTCTGATTTTTTAACTCTTTTTATCGGAAAATATTCATCCATATTGAGAAATGTATATTCAATGTTTTTTAAATCCATTGCTTCTTTAATAGCGAGCGCTTTCTTTATTTTTGGAACGTAGAGGATGCCCGCAATTATGACGATTGTCAGAAGAATAAAAAAGGGAAACTTGAGTTTTTTTAAATTCATCTTTT
>DPRC01000195.1:2243-2495 GCA_003537695.1 Polaribacter sp. | reverse complement strand
TTTTAAAAAAAAGCATCTTTTTGGACACGTATACTGGAGCGCTTACAAGAAATTCTAAAAATAAATCTCTTGTGCAGTTCTAAATGTATTGGCATGTGCATTTACAATTGTATTAATGTCGGGGGAATACCCGCCCCCCATAGAGCACATTACGGGGATTTTTAAATCGAAGCAGGTTTGTAGTACAAAATTGTCGCGTTCTTTGCAGCCTGCTATGGTTAAAGCAAGCTTCCCTAACTTATCACTTGCAAT
>DPRC01000195.1:1836-1986 GCA_003537695.1 Polaribacter sp. | reverse complement strand
TGCCAACCCTTTTTGCTGCAAATATTTCGCACCAATTGCTTGGTCATTTAGCATACAAAAAGCTTCTCCGCGGTTTGAAAACGCGTGATGCGTCCCGCCCGCAATATTCATAGAAACGCCATTTTCTATGGCATATTCGGAGGCTTTCAT
>DPRC01000195.1:0-1822 GCA_003537695.1 Polaribacter sp. | reverse complement strand
GTGTCTTTGGTGTTATTGTCTAAGGAAATATCTAAATCCGAGTTCTCTTTCACAAACGGATAATTGCTTTTTCCATGCATTGAAAAGGTAAAAACACTGCTGTCATTTTGAAATATTTCTGCAGTTCCATTTCCTTGATGTACGTCTAAATCTACAATTAGTATTTTGTCTGCCAACCCATTTTGCTGCAAATACTTCGCACCTATTGCTTGGTCATTTAGCATACAGAAAGCTTCTCCACGGTTTGAAAACGCATGATGCGTCCCGCCCGCAATATTCATAGCAACTCCATTTTTTATGGCATACTCGGAGGCTTTCATGGTGCCGTCTGCAATCATCATTTCTCGGGCAATAAGCACTTCAGAAAGCGGAAACCCAATTTTTCGTGCTGCTTTTTGAGAAAGCGTAATATTTAATAAATCAAAGAAATATTCAGGATCGTGTACTGTAAAAAAATGCTTGTAATTTGGAATTTTCGGTTCAAAGAAATTCTCAGCAGTACAAGTTCCTTCATAAATTAATTGCTGCGGCAAAAGATCATATTTTTCCATAGGAAACCGATGGCCTTCTGGCAGTTCATGCTTATAAATTGGATGATTTGCTATTTTTAGCATTAACTAACTTCTTGCCCGTTTTTTACTTCTTTTTCAGGCTGCATAAAAGCCAATTTGCCGTCAGGGGTATCCGTCATCAAAATCATGCCTTGACTTTCTACACCTCTAATTTTCCGGGGTGCTAAATTCACCAATACAGCTACTTGCTGCCCAATGATTTCTTCCGGTGAAAAGCTTTCTGCAATTCCAGAGACAATGGTTCTTGTATCGATACCAACAGCGACCTTTAATTGTAATAACTTTTTGGTTTTCGCTACTTTTTCTGCTGTTAGGATAGTTCCTATTCGGATGTCTAATTTGGTAAAATCTTCAAATTCAACTGTTTCTTTTTGAGCTGTGACCTCCTTATTCTCTTGCTCATTTGCAACTTTGGTGGCTTGAAGCTTTTCAACTTGAAGCGTTATTTCTGTATCTTCAATTTTAGAAAACAACAATTCAGCTTTATTTATTTGATGGGTTGCTGGCAGTAAAACAGCACTCTCAGCTACCTTTTCCCAGTCTACATTTGCATTAAGATTCAAGATGGTTTTTAGTTTTCTTGAGGTAAAAGGTAAAAAGGGTTCCGCGAGTATTGCCAAAGCGGCAGAAATTTGCAAAGCAACATACATTATCGTTTGTACGCGCTCTTCATCTAGTTTTATAACCTTCCAAGGTTCTTCATCAGCTAAATACTTGTTTCCAAGTCTTGCTAAATTCATTAACTCCTGCGAAGCTTCTCTAAAACGGTATCTTTCAATAGATTTTCCAATTGTATTTGGAAATTCTTGCACTGCTGCTAAAACATCTTCGTCAATTTCAGAAAAATCATTCGGAGCAGGCACAATTCCCTCGTAATATTTATTTGTTAAAACGACCACACGGTTTATGAAATTACCAAAAATGGCTACAAGTTCATTGTTGTTTTTTGCTTGAAAATCTTTCCAGGTAAAATCGTTGTCTTTACTCTCTGGGGCATTTGCAGTTAATGTATAGCGCAATACATCTTGCTGATTTGGAAACTCCTCTAAATACTCATGCAGCCAAACTGCCCAGTTTTTAGAAGTTGATAACTTATTTCCCTCTAAATTTAAGAACTCATTTGCAGGAACATTGTCTGGTAAAATATAATCTCCATGTGCTTTTAGCATCGCTGGGAAAATAATACAATGAAAAACAATATTGTCTTTCCCAATGAAATGAACCAACTTAGTATCGTCTTTTTTCCAATA
>DPRC01000173.1:1756-3572 GCA_003537695.1 Polaribacter sp. | reverse complement strand
AAAGATTTTTTCAAAGATATTTTAAGTGCGCATTCGATAGAAACTATACTTCCAGATGCTGAGGAAAGAGGTGAAATTCATCGTATTATTTATGAGGAACTAGCGCAAGGTATATTTAAAAAATCTTCAAAAGAAAGCTATTTAAAAATTATAGATCGTTTAATTTTAAATGGAGCAGAAGGTATTGTTTTAGGATGTACAGAAATTCCATTATTAATCAATCAAAACGATGTTTCATTGCCAATTTTTGACACCGCCAGAATTCATGCAGCGGCTGCTTTTAAGTTTGCATCCGAATAATTAGAGATAAAGTTCTAATGAGCAGCTATAAATTCTTAAGACAAATTTTTTAATCCACTATCTTAAGAATAACTTCCAAAGACTATCTGTTTTTATGAGGTGAAATACCACAGTGTTTTTTGTCTGCAACAAAAAAGGTGTTATCGGAAATATACCCAATTTTTTTTGAGAGGGATGCTATGGTATTACCTTTCGGCTGTTTTGTATTTGCGAGAAAATGCATTAAAAAAACGCAAATAGGCTGCTGATAGTAAAAAGATGCACCCAACTGTTGGTTTTGAGTTGTGTCTTTAGGAATATAGTTTGAGTACTGCATATGAATACTAAAAGAAAAATTTTCTTATTCCGCTACATTTAAAGCAGTTCCTGCACGCAATTGTGCTATCCAATCATTTAGGTTTGTATTATTTACAGTTTGATCGAGATTATCATCATTCAAAAAAGTATGAAGTTCTCCATTCGCATAAAAAACTTTCCAATTTTCAAGATCATCTAAAACAGTCGTTTTTAAATTAAGAAGCCCTCTTTTAAATGCTGCACCGCTTACTAAGCTTGTAGGGAAGTACGCACACTCCTCTTGACCAAAACTATAAAATCCACGATTTGTATTGTCTTCATAATAGCTTAAAAAACCAAAGTTAAAAGCAGGTAGTTTTACAGCTACATATTCGTAGACCTTTTGAATATCATGCTCATAGGTTTTTTGAACAGTTTGGTCTAAATCTTCAGGTAAGAATGCACTAAAGTTCCATAATGTGTCCCATGCACTAGCCAGGCAAGATGTAAGTAATGTTTCGTCCATCAAAATCTGACCAGCATCTACAATAACAGTTGTGGGTATGTTTTTCCCTAATATGTCTGCCAATTGTAGTGTATTTGAGATCACTCCAAAGCCCCCTGCACTCGAGCCCATAAAAACAATTTCAGTAATGCCTCCAGTATCTTCGAAATAATTTTTTAAATCTTTAAGAACAAGCGTAAAATTATTGAAGCCAACCATGGTTTGATTTTTTGGTCCTCCATTAGGCACATTTGCAGCTGTATTGCTGCCTGAGTGTACATCTCCAGTAGCATAAGGAACAAATACAAAGTTCCAGTCTTTGAATTGATTTTTATCCGAATTTCTGTTAATAATAAGGGCATTTTCTGAAGCAACTCTGGTCAGAAAATCCTCTTCTGAATAGCGGTCTCTATTGTTGCTGCAAGTGAATCCATTAAAGCAAGCACCACCGCCGTCAAGAAATATGGCTAATTTTTTAGAGTTAGGGTTTAAATAAACACCATAGCCCATAGCGTCTCCATTGCGAGATTTCATTTCACTATTTTCGATCCAGCTTGCTTTGTTTGGATGATTACTAGCAACTTCCAAAAGAGTTCGCCCATTTTCATCAATAGCATCAGCTTTGCTACATGAAATGAAAATAAAAACAGCACATAAAAAAAGAAATAAATTTTTCATATTTATTGAGTAGTATTTGAAGCAAATATATATATAAACTATTTTTTTTATTGAAAA
>DPRC01000173.1:0-1434 GCA_003537695.1 Polaribacter sp. | reverse complement strand
TAAATTTAGATGTTGGAAATTAATGCAAATAAGTTCTTTAAGCAGGGTTTTAAAATTGATTGTGCTGAGTTAAAAATAGATACTTTACCTCATGTCTCCGCAATTTTTAAAAAGTTTGTTGAAATTTTGGCTTGGTTCTATAGCATTCAAGTAAAACGCAGTGCTACCGAGTGGTTTATTCCATTTTCTCAAAGAACGTCAACGCGTAATTTGGCAATAAATTAGGGTGTGTAATTTTAATAATGTCTTTTAAAACCAAGTCTGGTCTTGTAGGGGCCAATTCGTAGTAAATTACGCCACCAGTTTTTCCTTTTTTGGTGGAAGGCGTATAAATTCTGTCGTTTTTAAAAGCCTCAAATTCCGCATAGATTTGATTGCTTTTTAGTAATTGTTCTTTTGATGAAAAGTAACCAGGAGCAATCCAAAAATCTGCGTTTTTCCCCTTTTCAAAAACACTCTCAAAACTTAAAGACAAGCTACCTTTTCCTGGGGTGTTTCCCCAAAGATAGTCAAGGTTTGCATCTTTTAAAAATTGCGCAACGAAGCTCTCTCCAGCAGGCAGATTCCAAATATCTTTGCTCATAATAGCTCCCGATAAAATAGTTGGCTTTATAGTTGCTTTTAAAGCAATTTTTTTGGCTTTTAAATAATTGGTTTCAATGGCATTAAAAATACTATCCGCTTGTTTTTCTTTATCAAACAGGAGTCCGAAAAATTTTATCCATTCGGCTCTTCCCAAAGGGGTTGCTTCCAACCAATCTCCATTATAGACAACAGGAATGCCAGCTTTTTGAATCATAGTTAACGATTTGTCTACGGAAGAAACACTGTAACCTACAACCAATTCGGGTTGTAAATCCAATAAAATTTCGGTATTTAAAGATCCCTCTTTTCCGATTTCTTTAATTTTTCCACTTGCAACCAAAGCACTTGTTTTTTCTGATGAAATGTATTGAGCATATGGGAAACCAACGATAGCAGTTTCTTCCTGCAGCAGTTCTACCATGGGAATGTGTGTAGTGGAAGTAACTACAATGCTTTTAATAGGCACCGCAAGTACTGCATTATTAGGAGTGGCCGTGTTGTCTAAAACATCCTTCTCTTCAAGAACTTCATATTCGAAAACGGTGTTAGCATTTTGATAGGCTGCTTTTATTTGAAGTTTTTTAATGCCGTTGGTACTCACAATGTCAAAACCTTTGGCATGGTAAATTCTACTTTTTGAATCTGATTTTTGTGATTCCTTTTGAGCTTCCTGTTTGCAAGAAAATACCAGCATTAGAGATATAAAAAACAATAAAATCGAATAATTGTTAGGCATTAAAAAGAATTTAATACAAGTGTACAAAAATGTTCGGTAATCTCAATTTATAAAGTACATTTGTCTTGATTTTGGTTTTGATCTCGCCCTACTGCGATGTCAAATTAAAAGGG
>DPRC01000135.1:1947-6300 GCA_003537695.1 Polaribacter sp. | reverse complement strand
AAAATACTAAAATTGTATTACAAAAAGGAATTTAATAGAAATTTACGATACGATTAATTGCTTTTAAAGTTTTATTTTCTTTTTCTTTGTGTGGATGAAGAAATCATTGCCCCTTATTTTATTTTTTTTCACGGTGCTGTTGTATTCTCAAGAACAAAGAGCATTGTTTGGAACCGTTATGGATTCTTTAAAAGTAATCCCTAACGTACACATCGTAAATTTAAATTCAAAACAGGGAACTATCTCATCAGATGACGGCTCTTTTAAAATATTTGCGAAGGTTGGAGATACCTTAGCCCTTAGTTCAATTCAGTATCAGAAAAGAAAATACAACGTACGCAATAATAGTTTTAGCTTTCAAGGTTTAGATCTGTATTTAATTTCCAAAGTATATGTTTTAAAGGAAATTGAAGTCAAACGTCACGATCTTTCAGGAAGTTTAGGCATTGATATAAGCACCGTTCCCATACCCATTTTGCCCACCATGAATGCAGAAGCTTTAGCGCTGCCAAATGCTGGAAGAAAAAAAATGAAACTGAGAGATCGTGAGATCTACACTGCAATCAGTAGCCAATCTATTATTTCCGTTGATTATTTGCTGAATGTATTGTCAGGAAGGTTGAAAAAATTAAGAAAGAAAAAGAAACTACTGGATGAAGGAGATGATGTGGATGGTATGTTTGAAACATTTAAGTATGCTTTAGATCAATACTTTAATATAAAAAAAGAAGTACAATTTACCTTTTTAAATTTCTGCAGGAAAGATCCTCTTTTTAATAAAAAGTTGATGAATGACGAGCTTGCGCTGATCGCATTCTTACAAATAAAGTCTAAAGAGTTTAATGCTTTAAATACCGCGAATAAATAAAAAATTACCCTTAAGTTTGTAAAGCAGTTGCTGCATATAATAATAAGACTGTTCGCACCTTCGCAATCGTATATAAAGTGATATGAAATTAAAAAAACTATATTTCCTCTTCATAATAATTCCGTTACTTGCCTTTACCACACATAAATATTATTTGAGTTTAACACAAATAAAATTTAAAGAGGAATCAAAAGCAGTGCAGATTATTATCAATGTTTTCATGGATGATATTGAAATTGCCTTAAATAAGGACTATGATATTGATTTACAGCTTGCAACTAAAAAAGAATTGAAAAATAATGATGTTTATTTTAAACGCTATTTAAAAACGAAGCTTCAATTTAAAATTAATACCTCCAAAAAAGAGTTTACTTATATTGGTAAGGAATATGATGGAGACTTGGTTTATTTTTACTTAGAAATTGAAGATATTACCGAGGTTAATTCCATAGAAATCACAAATAAAATATTGTTAACTCATTTCCCAAAACAAGAAAATCTAATAAAAACAGAGGTTCATAATAAGAATAAAAGCGTTTTACTTTCTAAAGACGATTATAGAGAAAAATTAACATATCAATAGTAATCAATAAAAACCCTATGATGATAAAAACAAGAAGATTAGTGCTCGGTATCCTATTTTTAACGGGAGCTACTTTTGGACAAAATACCACCACAAAACAAGGACACACGAATCAGAATAAATTCAAACAGTTAAAAGAATTATTACCTACTCCCAACCTACAAAGAACGGCATCTGGTGCTCCCGGAATAAAATATACGCAGCAAAAGGTAGATTATACCATGGACATTATTTTAGATGATGAAAATACGCGCATTTATGGCAATGAAACGATTACCTACCACAACAATTCAGATGATACATTGGCATATCTATGGGTACAATTAGATCAAAATATGAGGGCTGCAGATTCTAAATCTCCCGATATTCAGCCAAGCAGTATCCCTAAGAATACTTCTAAAAAAAGATTTAATAAAACATATATGACGGCTCCTTTCGATGGTGGTTTTAAAATCGAAAGTGTGCTCAATATAGACGATACTGCAATCTCTTATACGATAAACCAAACAATGATGCGTGTGAACTTAGCAGAACCGCTAGCCTCTGGAGCCAAGTTTGAATTTAAAATAAAATGGTGGTACAATATTAACAACCATAGAACAGATGGCGGTAGGTCTGGGTATGAACACTTTTCTAAAGATGGAAATAACAATTATGTGATTGCACAGTTTTATCCCCGCTTGTGTGTCTATGACAACGTAGAAGGTTGGCAAAATGATCAATTTTGGGGCAGAAGTGAATTTGCTTTAGAGTTTGGAGATTTTACGGTACAGATTACAACACCCGAGGACCACATGCTAGGAGCTACAGGAGTTTTACTAAATGAAACGGAGGTCTTCACAAAAAAAGAATTGAAAAGATTAAAAGTTGCGAAAAAAACCTTTGACAATCCAGTACTCATAAGAACACAAGAAGAAGCAGAAGAAATTGAAAAAAAGAAGGCAACGAAAACAAAAACATGGAAGTTTTATGCTGAAAATGTTCGGGATTATGCCTTTGCAACTTCTCGAAAGTTTATTTGGGATGCCATGGCAGTAGCGATAAATGGAAAGACAGTAATGGCGTATTCTTTGTACTCAAAAGAAGCAAACCCGTTATACGGAGATCATTCTACACGAGCGGTCGCACAAACATTAAAGACCTACTCAAAATATACCTTCGACTATCCATATCACAAGGCGATTTCTGTCGATGGACAGATGGGAATGGAATATCCACAGATTTGTTTCAATCCTGGAAGACCAGATGCAGACGGCAGCTATTCGGACAGAGTAAAATATAGAATGATAAAAGTAACCATCCATGAGGTTGGACATAATTTTTTTCCAATGATTGTAAATTCAGATGAGAGACAATGGACTTGGATGGATGAAGGTTTAAATTCCTATGTAGAGATGCTTGCTGAATTAGCGTATGATAAAGATTTTCCTGTAACAAGAGGATACCCTAAAAACATTGTAGGGTACATGGCTGGCGATCAGTCAAAAATTGCACCGATCATGTCAAAAGGAGATCATGTATATGAGTTTGGTAACAATGCCTATGGAAAGCCCGCAACTGCATTATGGATTTTAAGAGAAACCATTATGGGAAAAGAGTTGTTTGACCACGCATTTAGAACGTATTCCCAAAGATGGATGTTCAAGCACCCTACTCCTGCAGATTTCTTTAGAACCATGGAAGATGCTTCAGGTATTGATTTAGATTGGTTTTGGAGAGGATGGTTTTATTCTACAGAAGTAACCGATATCGGGATAGAAAGTGTCCGCAAATTTTATGCAACAGAGGATGCTGAAAAAAAGACCATCGTTTTTATTGAGGACACCACTGAAGGTTTGAATATTACCAAGCCAGACACGGCAGAATCAAAATATTTTTATGAAATTACCTTTAACAAACCGGGAGGCTTGGTAATGCCTATTATTGCAGAATATACCTATGCAGATGGTTCGAAAGAAAAAAAGACCTATCCTGCACAAATTTGGAGATACAACGACAAACAGGTTACAAAAGCAGTACACTCCGAGAAACAAATAACAAAAATTGTACTCGATCCAGATCTTGAAACTGCTGATGTTGATCTTTCGAACAACAGCTTTCCAAAAGACAAAAAAGACGCCTTTAGTCGCTTTAAAACAAAAATGAAAAACTAAGTACCTTTATAGGATATTCTAAAAAGCGATGTGAATTAGTTTTCAGATCGCTTTTTTTTATAAAGATTTGTTAAAATATTAACGATATTTAACAAAACTGCTCATATATGCGTAGTTTGCGTACAACTAAAAAAAACCTAAATGAAAAAAATTTCTTTATTCGCCTTCTTACTCTTTTTTATAACCGCTACAAGTTCAGCGCAAGAAGCAAGGAAAACAAAAAAGACAGTGCAACAAGGACATACAGATCAAAACAAATTCAGACAAATGAAAGATGTTTTGGCAACACCAAATGACCAACATGCCGCTTCTGGTGCACCAGGACACCAATATACACAGCAGAAAGTAGATTATAAAATGGACATTCGTTTAGACGAAAGTGCTAATAAAATTTATGGCGATGAAGAAATTACGTATTATAATAATTCCAAGGATTATTTAACCTATTTATGGGTGCAGTTAGACCAAAATATGAGGGCAGATGACTCTAAAACTCCCTTGACAAAATCTAAAAGTATAAGCAATGCGAGGCCATTTGTAACCACCGGAGATTTTAAGACCTCTTATATGAACGAAAAGAAAGGGTTTGGTTACAACATTACAAAAGTAGCTAGCAATGGAACCGCACTTTCACATACGATTAACAGCACTATGATGCGTATAAACTTACCAAGGGCATTGGCTCCTGGTAAATCCTTTGAATTTAGTATTCAATGGAATTATCTAATCAATGATATTAATAAAGATGG
>DPRC01000135.1:0-1557 GCA_003537695.1 Polaribacter sp. | reverse complement strand
TTTCCAAGATTAGCCGTATATAATAATGTCGAAGGATGGCAAAACATGCAATTTTGGGGTCGCAGTGAATTCGCATTAGAATTTGGTGACTATGAAGTAGCTATAACCGTTCCTGCTGACCATATTATGGAAGCAACAGGAACGCTTCAGAATGAAAAAGAAGTACTTACAAAAACACAACGCAAAAGGTATGAAAAAGCAAGAAATACTTTTGACAATCCAGTCCTAATTGTAACCCAAGAAGAAGCAGAGATTGCAGAAAAAGGGAAATCAACGGGAACAAAAACCTGGAAATTTAAGGCAGATAGAGTGCGTGATTTTGCATTTGCCACTTCAAGAAAATATATTTGGGACGCGATGGCAGTAAATGTCAATGGTAAAACCGTGATGGCTACTTCCATGTATCCTAAAGAAGGAAATCCTTTATGGGAAGAACATTCTACCAGAGCAGTAGCAACCACCCTTATTGAATACTCTAAACTAACATTCGATTATCCATATATAAAAGCTGTTTCTGTGCATTCAGAAAGACAAGGGATGGAATACCCAATGATTTGTTTCAATTTTGGAAGACCAAATGCAGATGGATCTTATTCTGATAGGACTAAAAAAGGAATGTTAGGAGTGATTATTCATGAAGTTGGGCACAATTTTTTCCCAATGATTGTAAATTCTGACGAAAGACAGTGGACTTGGATGGATGAGGGATTAAATTCGTTTGTAGAAATTTTAGCAGAGTTGGTGTATGATCCAGAACTCTTTGCTACAAACCCCACAAAAGAAATTACACGATATATGGCAGGAGATCAGTCTAACCTCTCTCCTATCATGTCACAAGGAGACTACGTGAAACAATTTGGCCCAAATGCATACACCAAGCCAGCTGCAGGTTTATATATGTTAAGACAAACAATTATGGGACCTGAGTTATTTGATTATGCATTTAGAACCTATGCAAAACGCTGGATGTTCAAACACCCCACACCCGAAGACTTCTTTCGCTCAATGCAAGACGCTTCTGGAATGGATTTAGATTGGTTTTTTAGAGGATGGTTTTATACAACAGATGTTACAGACATTGGAATTAAAGAAGTTAAATTATTGTATTTAACAGACAAGCCAAATGAAAAAATGCGAACGTTAAAAGAGAAATATAAACGATACTTTAATAGCTTGGGCGATCTGGTTTACATAACAGACAACAAAGAAGACGCCAATCCGAATGCAATGGACGCCTATGCTGATGGGAAGGAAGTTCCTGCGTATATCTATGCAGTAGAGTTTGAGAAGCCAGGAGGTCTTGTAATGCCTATCATTGTAGAGCTTACGTATGCGGATGGAACTTCGATGAGAGAAACCTACCCTGCCCAAATTTGGATGCGCAATGATACTAGCGTAAAACGCGTATTTGCGAGTGCAAAAGAGGTTGTTAGCATTGTTGTCGACCCTGACTTTGAAACTGCAGATGTAGATACTAGCAATAACAATTGGCCTCGTAAGGCAAGTACTAAATTTGATACTTTTAAAAAGAAGATGAAAAATTAAAAATTTGTGGGA